>JAWLDD010000127.1:0-7088 GCA_041686815.1 Candidatus Atribacteria bacterium
GACACGAACAGAACTATTATCAAATAGGCGAATCCTGTCCATGCCAGAACATCAAAGTATGGATTAAGAACAATAGTAAAGGTATATATAACTCCACTCAGGAAATAAATGATAAGACCTACCCATAGGGCAGAGGGCGGAAATACATGGCTCCACCTACTGCCTTGCAAGCCAACTCCACGGTGGAATCCTATATTTCCTGATAGAAACACTAAAATCTTAGTCAACATATGATGGGAAGTAACCATGGATACAGCCAGAGCTATCAACAATCCTAACAAAAGACGTATGTACCTAGGCTTTTCAAACAGGTAGCCGCCTAGTAATACTCCCATCAGGTAAAGACCCGAAAGGCTGACAAACCATATAAAAACCTCATTTTCTATGAGCAGAATTCCAATGGTATACAATATGGGGAAGAAGGCCAAAATCTCCAGCATACCCTGAAACCACTTTATAAATACTGTCTTTAGAACTCTTCTACTATCCTTCATGCCTGTCCCCTTCCTTATCTGGATCCCTGAGCCATAGTATTTCAACGGAGTTGCCCATATCTTCCAATTGCTTTATTTGGTTTCTCATACGATCGGTAACGAATGAAGTTATAAATAGATAGTCTATAGAGCCTGAAAGGGCCCCCGATGCCCGATACTTGATATCCTCCTCCACAAAGGTGTAAAAGGTAACGCTTCTGTCCACTATGAGCCTTGCCATGGTTTCAAGTAGCAGTACCAATTGCTCTTCACCATTTTTGGGGAAAACCCGTACTGGCTGTCCCGGCTGATCTATCAGATATCCGTTGCTGCCAAAGCCAGTATCGATGCCCTGGGATATGGCATGGTTGGCGATGGAGGCTGCGTAGGAGATCCCTCTTTCAATGAGATCAGGCCGGGTAATGGGCCCCCACATATCCTCACTTACGTCCATATTAAGGTATATCATGATTCTAGGGTCAGCGGTGTGATCTCTTTTATGCACCTGTAGACTACCCGTGCGGGCTGTGGCTTTCCAGTTTATACTGTTTAAAGGATCCCCTGGCAAATATTCCCGGACCCCGGAGTACATAAAGGGATCGTCAACTATCCATCTCTTAACAATTACATCCCCCATCCAGCTTCTTGACAGAAAAGGGATTTCATCAATAGAAACCAGTTTAGGATACACCAATAGCTCTGCATCTAACTCATAGACCTTGGATACATCTTGAAAGCCAAATAGATCTCCGCAGGTTAGGGCAGCTGAGTTCAACCTATAGCATCCCCTCTTTGTGCAGGTAACCTTATGCCTTCTGTTTATAGCTGTATAGGGCATAAGACTAAACAGGCTCTTGTGAAATTGCTGGTGCTTTATATCCAGGTTGAACTGCCTTTGGAATTCCAGGTTTTGGCTGATCTTGGACTCAATTCGAAGCCAAGGAACGGGCATCAGTTTTCTGTTGTTTATCCTTTCTATCATCTCTATTTGCTGCCCCTCAATGCACTGGATACACTAAAGAATCTATCATAGCTGATACCCCTTAGCATCCATCTTTTGACCACCCATCCTTGGACTATGGCCATTACAAGGGCAACAAAGATTATCCACTGAATACTCATTTCTCAGCCTCTTCTTTAGTGGGTATATCCTCTGAGGGTACAGGTACAGCCTTTAGAATATGTTCAATGACTGCGTCCAATTGTCCTTCTCTCTTGCCCATAACATTGCGCAGTATAATTCTGTGTCCCAACACAGGCCTTGCCATTGCCTTAACATCATCAGGTGAGACATAATCTCTGCCCTTCAATATAGCCCATACTTGAGCAGCTTTTAGCAGGGCTTGGCTACCTCGTGGACTGACCCCTAAAACAACATCGTTGTGCTGCCTAGTCATCTCCACTATCTTAACTATATACTTCAGTACATCATCGCTTACAAAAACTTTGGAATAGTTTTTCTGAGCCTCGATTATCTCATCCGCATTGGCTACGGGTTGTATATCCTCCAGAGGATTTTTCTCTTTAAATCTTCTTAAGATCTCCACCCCTTCCTCAGTAGCTGGATATCCCATATCCACCTTTATGAGAAACCTATCAAGTTGTGCCTCCGGCAATGGAAAGGTGCCTTGAGTCTCAACAGGGTTTTGTGTGGCTATTACCATAAAAGGTCGATCTAGGGGTCTAGTCTCACCATCCACCGTTACCTGCCTCTCCTCCATACATTCAAGTAAACTGGATTGAGTTCTAGGGGTGGCTCTATTTATTTCATCTCCCAACAATATGTTGGTAAAGATAGGTCCCTCGCGAAACTGGAATTCCCCTGCTTTTTGATTGTAAAAATTTATTCCACTCAAGTCGCTGGGAAGCAGATCCGGAGTGAATTGCACCCTTTTGAATGAGCAGTCCAAGGATTTAGCAAGGGATTTAGCAAGTAAAGTTTTACCTGTACCCGGTACATCCTCCAGCAAAACATGTCCTGAAGATATGAGGGATATTAGCATATAATCGATGACATGATCCTTTCCCACTATAACCTTCTTTATGTTGTCCTTTATCCTCTGAGCAACGCTTCGAATCCTTTCAAGCTCCATTTGATTACCTCTCTTCTTAGAATTGTCTTTATCATATAATGTTTTATAATAGACTATATTCTCCCAATAGCATATAAAACCCTTTTAGCACTATGGGACTTCTATAAAGCATAATTTGGTTTATTATAGAAATATACTCCTATGGTATATATTAACACTTTATGCCAACTACTTCTACCCTTTCAAGCCTCTTATTTCCAGCTATGAGATGCCAAATATCCTTGAAACTTGCTATATAGTTAGTATATAATGAAATAAATACTCTGCTATATATGCAAAGGCACATTTATATTGTATTATACAGTTTGTTTAATAATCAATAGTTTGAGAGGAATGTACAAAATGAGAAAGTTGTTCTCTATTCTTTTGGTCTTTATCCTATCCTTTATACCCGTTTTAGCTTATGCAGCTCAGGTTCCTTTAGCTGCAAAGAATAGAAATGTCTATGTTCCTGATGAAATTGAGGCAGAATTGGTATCCTATAATATCTTCTTCCGCATAAGAACTGGCTACTCTTCCGCCAATACTTCTATGGTCATTAAGAATCCAAACTCTGATACAGCAATAAGCCTAAAAATGGGTATGCCTACACAATTCGATAGTGTAAGCAAGATTAGGGATCTTACAGTAGTAAGTGACGGAAAGAAATTAAAGGTAGTTCAAAGATCTACATTGAAGAACCCTCCAACAGAAAAGGAAATAGATATAAGGAATTGGTATGTATGGGACATCAATCTAGAGCCTGGTGAATCCAAAGTCATAGAAACCTCCTTTTCCTTTGACAATAAGCTCCAATTGGATGGTACCGAGACTATATCCTATCCTTTGGATCTTTTGGATAATTGGGATGTTAGCATTAAGAACCTGCAAATTATTGCAGATTTGGATTTTTATGCTCCCTATTCCTTTGATCCAATGCCCTCTATAGCTCCCGTACAATATGATAATGGTGGAAGGCTAACCTTTAGGATGGAGAATACTAGAACCTTTCCTGCCAACTTTGATCTATCCTTTAAACCAATAGACAACATTATCACCAAATATATCGATGAAATGGCAGATTCCAATAAAGAAATTAAGTCTATATTGGACTCATATAAGAATAGAAGCTACTATAACACTATAGAATTAATCCATGATTATCTGGCGTCTTCAAATGATACTGAGATGATGCTGGAGCTCAAATATCTTGAGGCTCTTTGCTATGAAAATCTCTATGAGTTGGACAAGGCTTTAAATCTATATAATCAATTAGAGCCTAACCCAGGTTTTGGGGAATCCTTATCCCCGACCATTAAGAATAAAATTATATACGATAAAACTGCTATTTTGAAAACCCAGCCTGACGGCAATGAAAAGGCTTTGGAATATCTGAATTCCGTTAAGGATTCTGTCACAGAAAACTCTATCTTTGCTATGTGGTTAAATCAAGAGATAACCCAATTAACCCCGCCACCAGTTGAAGAACCTTCCGAGGTTGAGTCCGAAATTCTGGAACAAAACATAGAGGAAGAACCAGAAGATGACAGGATAAATATCATAGATAAGGTAACCATTGGAAATTACGAGATATACATTGAAGAATTGCTGGTTGCTGTTGTATTCTTGATAATTCTTATACTCATCATATCAGGGATTATTAAAAGAAGAAGACGGAGAAGACGTAGTTCTATCTTTAGATACTAATTTCTAATATAAGTTTCGGGGGATAATTTTATGAATCTGTTGTTCATCGTTAATCCTGCAGCCGGACGTGGAAAGAATGCTGCCATAAATTCCATTTCCCTTATAGAATCCTTCTGTAAAGGTCGAGGGATCAACTATGTAATTGAAAGGACATCATACAAAGGCCATGCTACATTATTGGCTAGACATGCCGTTACTTCTAAAACCAAAGTCGATGCTGTCATTTCTGTTGGAGGAGACGGCACTCTTTTGGAAGTTGTTAATGGCCTTGTAGGTTCTAATATGCTGTTAGGAGTCCTTCCTGCTGGTACTGGCAACGATTTTGCTAGGGCTATAGGGATTCCTGCCAATGTAAAAGAAGCTCTCAAATCCATAGTAAAAAAGAAAATTAAGTTGATTGACGTGGGTAAGCTTGGCGATGTTTTTTTTACAAATGTGGCCAGCGTGGGATTTGATGCAGAGATAGTCCGAGATATTATAAAGTACAAGAAATTTATACCTGGAAAAGCCTCCTACTTAGTAGCAGCTCTTATAAAGTTTTTTACTTTTAAATTTAAACACATTTCCGTCAACATTGACGGAAAAGAGATGAAATCAAAGATACTTCTTGTAGCTATAGCTAATGGCACTCATTATGGAGGTGGAATGAAAGTTAACCCCCATGGAGACATAGATGACGGGTATCTGGATGTAATAATGATAAACCATGTTCCTAGATATAAAATTCCCCTTCTTATGGCTAAATTTGCCAAAGGAGATTATACCCATCTCCCCTTTGTTAAAACCTATAGATGCAAAGAAATAACCATCAATTCTCAGGATAATCTGGTAATAAATGCAGATGGGGATATATTTGGTAGTACTCCAGCCACCTTTTCTGTAAAACCATTATCTCTTAATGTTATTTGTGGTTAAGACTTTATATAAATACTATTCGGAGGATATATTTTTATGGAATCACTGAATGAGATTATAAATCCATATATTACTGAGATTGTTCTATTAACCTTTGTTTTTGCTTTTTTCGCTATCATAATATCCTTTATAAATTTTCATCGCACATCTAAGACAATGAAAAAATACAAAAAGATGATGAGAGGGATGGAGAATAAAAACCTTGAGTTTTTGCTGGAAAGTCATCTTGATATCGTTGAAAAGGTAAATTTAAGAGTAAATGATCTAGACAAGGATGTTAAAGAGATAGCAGAAAATCTTACAAACTGTGTTCAAAAGGTTGGCATTGTCCGGTATAATCCATTTGATCAAATGGGTGGCGATCAAAGCTTTTCCCTTGCCATGCTAGATGAAAGCGGCAACGGTGTTGTTCTTTCCGGACTTTATTCAAGGGAAGGCTCTGCTGTTTTTGCCAAACCCATCCTCAACAATAAGTCAAGATATCCGCTTTCCGAAGAGGAAATAAAGGCAATTGATATAGCTCAAAACAGTTAAATGTATAAGTTAAACACCTCCCCGGCATAATATACGAGGAGGTGTATTTTATGAAGACTATTGCTATATCAAGAGAGCTTGCCCATCTCATGGATGAGCTTTTAGAGCTGGGTTATCAAGTCTTTTTTGAAGATGAGATTAGTTCACCAGTTGATGTCTTCATCTATTCCAACCACCATGGTGAGCCATCTCTATATGCTGCCAATCAAAGGCTAAGCAATATCTCCAATGCCACTAGCTCTGTAAGCGAGGGATACGGAGGAACATTGCTTATTGACGGCAGAGATAAATCTATAGATCAAATAAGGTATATCATTGAAAACAGGGTCTACAGTCCTATATTTTAATTGGTTTCTCTATATTAGAGCCACTAAGAAAAACCTTTGAAAGTATATGATATAGACCTGCACTTATTATGTCAGCCATTCTCATAACTAGACTTAGCCTAGTATTTTGTAGTATTAGGTATTCCATAAACCCACCAATGTTTACGATTCCCATTATATGGATATCGCCTACTTCCGGTAGCCTCTTGTTTACTCCAGCCCCAGGCTTTATAGGTCCCTCCCCCACTGAAATACATCCAATATTTTCTGCTTTTCCTAAGCATGCATCTATACTTATTATAAAAGGTCTTTCATAGTCAGCCTGAATTTTGTCCAAAACAATTTTTAAGTTCTTTGCATGGACCGGTTCATCTAATGTACCCAATACTTGTACCGATGCACTGCGTATATATTTTAACTTATGGCCTACCAAAGGTCCTAAGCAATCTCCTGTAGATCTATCAGTGCCAACACACAATACTATAATCTCGGAATGATTGTCATGCAAGCTTTTAGATAGCACTTCTTCCAGTCTTTTGGTAAATGCAAAAACAGCATAGGGTTTGTTGACATCTATGTAGTTTGAGTTCATATAATGCTTTCCCCCATCATTTTTATTATAAGTCTTTCCGAATCAGTAACTAGAATTCGCAAAACAACCATCCAAAATATGGTTGGTCACGTTATATTTTATGATGGGGTGCTATACTTATATGCCTAAAATAACTGGATAGTTATATTAAATTGAAAAGAGGATTTTACACCATTTTGTCGAAAATATTATCAATGGAGGTGCCTTATGAGAACAAAGCAAGCCATAATCACCCTATTGTTTTTTATTGTTGCTATAGCAGCTATACTCACTATATATTTTCTTTTGCCTCCAAAAGATTTGGAGCTATACCCTCTGAAACACGAGACTATCACTATGCTAGATGAAGACCATCTCATCTTCTTTGAGGGAGGTTTTGCCGTAGTTGGTGAATATACTTCCTTTTATGACGATAAAGGTAATAGTATTGATTTCCCTTTTAACTATGACCTCTCAGAGCTAAAGGATT
>JAWLDD010000128.1:0-7046 GCA_041686815.1 Candidatus Atribacteria bacterium
CTGCTATCTACCATTAGAACTTTCAATACCATAGTGCTCATTCCTTTCCAAGTGAAACTAAGTTAGCAAATAAATACATTATATTATTTAGCTTGATTATAGCACTTAAAACGAAATATGGGAACCCGTTTTAATGACTATTCAGAAATTATGTAATAGAACTGGATATTCCTTAGGAAAGATGTTATAATTTTAATGTTATACCTGCGTCTGTAGCTCAGTGGATAGAGCGTTGGACTCCGACTCCAAAGGCCGCAGGTTCAAATCCTGTCAGACGCACCAATAGGCGATGTATAGCATCGCCTATTTACTTTGTATAGCAATTGACGTAAAATGTAGATGTAAACAAGAATGTAGAAAGGTCACAAAATCATGCCAGATAAAAAATTCGAGATAGTATCATTAACCATGCGATATTGGTTTATCGGGTTGATTATTTTTATTGCATTAAGAGTTTTTATGCAAGCTATAGGCACGAAAAAAGAACAGACCTTGAGTGAAGAAGGGCCTTTTGGTCATATCATTTTTTTCATGTTTATCTTTGTTTCTTCAGCTTATGCACTGTTAGCTTATTATGATTCAAGTCAATTTGATAAAAATACTGCTATTTTGGGGTTGATTATAGGAGCATCCATTGTAGTTCAATATAACCTTTACAGGCTTATTTTCCCGAATATGGATAGATTGCTGTTAATAATAGTGGATACCTTAGCAATATTTGGCTTTATTATGCTTTATAGGTTTAATGCTGATCTGGCTAAAAGCCAAATCAAATATTTTGGGCTGGGAAACCTAGCTCTTCTATTTTTTATTATCTTTACCCATAAAGTCCAAGTGGGTAGAAGACTTAGCTACGTTCTAATGGCACTAGGTTGTATTTTGCTATTACTTCCCATTATTTTTGGGGAGGAGACTTTTGGAGCTAAAAACTGGATTAAGATTAAAGGATATACTATCCAACCTTCAGAGTTTGTAAAAGTTGTTTTAGTCTTTGTCTTTGCCTCTTGGTTTAAAGGTGAGAGCAAATTTTCAAAGAACCTGCCAGCTTTTATTTTTATTGGCGCGGCAATATTGCTTGTAGTATTTCAAAGGGATTTAGGAGCCGCACTGTTATATTTTTATATATTCATATTCATTTATTATATCGCAACTTCCGATTGGATTATTGTTGCTTTGGCGGGAACTACTGCTGCTATAGGCAGTATCATTAGCTATCAACTATTTAGCCATGTTCGAGTACGAGTGGAAGCGTGGAAAAATCCATGGAGAGACATAGAGAATAAAGGTTATCAAATAGCCCATTCTTTAATAGCCATCAGCAGCGGGGGATTAATAGGTACGGGTTTAGGGTTGGGATCACCGCAAGTGGTTCCTGCTTTCAAAACCGATTTCATCTTTGCAACCCTATGTGAAGAATTTGGTATCATTACCGGACTCTGTATCATCGGGCTATATGCTATGATAGTCATTAGAGGATCTGCAATAGCTATGAAAAACGAGGACTCGTACAAAGCTTTGTTGGCATTTGGTGCAACAGTTGCATTAACACTTCAGGCATTTACCATTATTGGCGGAGTTATCAAGATGATTCCTTTGACAGGAGTAACTATGCCCTTTGTAAGCTATGGTGGCAGTTCTATGGTCGCCTCTTTAGCCTTGGTTGGTGTCATAGAAGGGGTTGCTATCGGATCAGTGCCTCAAAGCGAATCCACTGAGGATGATATGGAGAAACCAGACAAGAAGACCTTTTTGGAAGGGGAATACGATGAATGAAGAGTCTTGAGCAGAACATTAAGAAGGGACTGGCTGTTATACTAGCTGCTTTTACATTCCTGGCAGCTTACTATTGCTATGTCCTGTTTTTTTATGGAGATAGATGGTTTGCCAACTCATATAATCCTAGAGTACGGTTAGATGCTTGGGAGCCAAAGGTTATACCTGGGGATATCAAGGATAGAAATGGAAAGACATTAGCAACAACCATCAAAGAGAAACGAAAAAATCCTAAAACCAATGAGAATCAGGTATATTATTATAGGAGCTATTTAGATGGTAAAGAAAAAGCCAAAAGCATTGCCCATGTAGTAGGATTTAACAACCCTGAATTTGGAAGGTCTGGTGTTGAGGCTTTGCAGGTGCGCTATTTGATGGGATACAATAACCCATTTCATGAAAGGCTATATCAAAAAATATTTTTGCCTGAGGAAATAGGAAATACTCTGTATCTCACAATAGACAGTGTTCTTCAGCAGTATATTGATGACGTTTTGGGTAGGTACAATGGTAGCGTTGTTGTGATGAATGCTCAAACCGGAGAGATACTGGCTATGGTCAGTCATCCCTCTTTTAACCCCAATAATTTGGAGAGGGATATTTCTGGAGATGTATTAGTAAGTAGGGCTACAGATGGGCTTTACATACCAGGTTCCATCTTCAAAATAATCGTTGCTGCATCAGCTTTGGACAATATGGATAATGCAGTCAATGATATATTTGATTGTCAGGGAGTTGTTGAAATTAACTCTCAGAGAATTTCATGTTATAATGGAACCGCTCATGGCAAGATTGATCTCGCTCAGGCTATTACTGTATCCTGTAATGGTGATTTCGCTCGGTTGGGGGTTGAACTGGGAAGGGACAATCTCCTAAAGACCGGGGAAGCCTTTGGATTTAACCAAGAGTTTATTTTCCCTGATCTGAAGTTGGCTTCTAGCCGTTTACCCTTAAAAGCCAATATTTCAAATGAGAAGCTAGCTTTAACCTCTATCGGTCAAGGCGATGTTTTGGTCACTCCTCTGCATATGGCCATGGTGGCCTCTTCCATAGCTAATGATGGAGTGATGATGGAACCGAAACTGGTGTATGAAGTAGTTGGAAGAAATGGTAAAGCTCAAAAGAGACTACAACCAAAAACTTATCGCAAACCTATAAGTCAAGAAAATGCGGCAATACTGCAGTATATGATGGAAGCCGTTGTTAAACAAGGCACTGGTAAGGCAGCTGCTATAAAGGGGAAGCAAGTGGCTGGCAAGACTGGAACTGCAGAGGTTGCAAAACAAGGCTCTGATATGAGACACAACGCGTGGTTTATTGGATTTGTAGAAGGAGAAAATTCAAAAATAGCTATCTCGGTAGTCCTTGAAGATTTGACTTCCGATCAGACTGGAGGTAACGCTGCAGCGCCTATAGCAGGCAAGATACTCAAAAAAACTATAGATCTAGGTTATTGATATGAAACTATCGAAAAGTCTAACAGCACTTTTATTGTAGAACCTAATTGATAACTTTAGAAAGGTTGAAGTGTAATGATTCATCTGGAGGATAAACTCAAAAAGCTGTCGGATAATCCGGGAGTGTACCTTATGAAGGATGATAAAAACGATATTATATATGTAGGAAAAGCTATATCTCTCAAAAATCGTGTCCGTCAATATTTTCAATCATCGAAGAATCATTCAGCTAAAGTAAGGGCTATGGTTGCAAATATTAAGGACTTTGAATATATAATTACCGATTCAGAGCTTGAAGCATTGATTTTAGAGTGTAATCTAATCAAAAAGCATATACCCAAGTATAATATTCTACTAAAGGACGATAAACAATATCCATATATCAAAGTAACAATGGAAGAAGATTATCCCAGGGTTATTCTAAGCAGAACTATGGAAAAAGACAAAAATCTTTACTATGGTCCTTATGCCAGTACTAAGGTGGTTCGAGATACGCTGGAAGTGATAAAAAAGCTGTTTCCTGTTAGAACCTGTAATAAAAACCTAAATTCAATAAAGAAAGGTGATAGGCCTTGTTTGTATTACTATATCAACCAATGTCAAGGGCCATGTCAAGGAAACATTGATAAGGAAGAATATAGGGCAGTTATTAGAGACGTATGCAGATTCCTAGATGGGAAATATGAAGATTTGTTAAAGGAACTAAGGCATCAGATGGAAATTGAGGCAGAAAATCTAAACTTCGAAAAGGCTGCTAATCTAAGAGATAAAATAAATTCCGTGGAAAAGGTAATGGAAAAGCAAAAGATCATATCCGTTGATATGTTGGATCAGGATGTTATAGCCATTGCATTAGGGGAGCTGGAAAGTATAGTCCAGATGTTCTTTATTAGAGGTGGCAAGCTTACAGGTAGCGAGCAATTCGTCTTGGACACTGAGGATGAGAGTGATATAAAGGAAATACTAAGCTCCTTTATCAAGCAATTTTATCTAGCATCCACTTTTATTCCTAAGGAGGTTTTGTTACAACACGAAATAGAAGAGGCATTAATCATAGAGAGATGGCTTACATCTAAAAAGGGTAATCGAGTATATGTAAAGGTTCCCAAAAGAGGTGATAAGAAAAAACTAGTGGATATGGCACTAAAAAATGCCATAGAGGCTTTGGATCATTTGAAGCAAAAAGCTGCAATGGAGGAAGCTAGAACCATAGGTGCTTCTGAGGAATTAGCACAGGAGTTAGGCCTACCATATGTGCCTACAAGAATTGAAGCTTTCGATATATCAAACACACAGGGAACCAATTCAGTGGCGTCTATGGTGGTATTTGAAAAGGGGAAGCCAAGCAGACAGGACTATAGAAGATTTAGAATTAAAGGTATAGATAGCCCGGACGACTTTGCAAGTATGGCGCAGGTGGTGGAGAGAAGATTTACTAGAGGCTTGAAAGAAAAGAGTGAACTGGAATCCGAGGGGAGGGATCCGGACCAAGGTAAATTCTCCAGGCTACCCGATTTGATCTTGATAGATGGAGGAAAAGGACAGCTTAAGGCTGCTATAAACATCTTAAAAAAGCTTAACATTGATTATATCCCTATTATTAGCTTAGCTGAAAAAAACGAAGAGATCTATATGGCTCACCTAGGTCAGCCTATAGTTCTTCCAAAAAACAACTTGGGATTACAGTTGTTACAACGCATCCGCGATGAAGCTCACAGATTCGCCATTACCTACCATCGAAGTTTACGGGGTAAGGATAATATACGATCAATATTAGAGGATATACCCAATATAGGTCCCAGTAGACGAAGGGCTTTACTAAAGCACTTTGGATCCATTGAAGCCATTAGAAAAGCTAGCTTAGAGGAATTGATGAGTGTAAATGGAATGAACAGAAAAGCTGCTCTTAGTCTAATGGAATACTTTGGGATGGATGCCTCCGGTTAAAATATACTGGACATGAAAAATGATACAATATATACTATAGGTAATGAAACATTGCATGGTACAAAGTTGATATGAGGTGACATCATTGAATTATGAACTGATAGCTGTTGATCTGGATGACTCGTTGTTAGGGTCGGATTTAAATATAAGCTTGAGGAATAAAGAAGCGTTAATAAAGGCTATGGACCTAGGGGTTTTGGTTACTATTGCTACAGGTAGGATGTTTCGGTCTGCCTTACCCTATGCCCATCAATTGAATTTGGATGTACCAATTATTACTTATCAAGGTGGCTTGATAAAGAATGCATTTTCCGGTGATGTATTATACAATAAAACCTTACCGATGGACATTTCCATTAGAGTAATAGAGTTATGCCAATTTAAAAAACTTCATCTCCAAGCCTATATAGGAGATGATTACTACTTTGAAATAGAAAACCATTACAGCCGGAAGTATCATGAGCAAATAGGTGTTGAAGGTAAAGCAGTCGGTCGGCTGGATGTCTTCTTAAAAGAACAGCCAAACAAGCTCTTGATCATCGATGAACCGGAACGCATTATGGAAATGAGAGAGGAATTTTCTGCTATATTGGGGAAAGATATTGAAATTACTACTTCAAAACCTGAATATCTAGAGTTTACCCATATAGATGCTACCAAAGGCAAAGCACTAGAACATTTGGCCAATATTAAGGGAATAACCCAAGATAAGGTCATAGCCATTGGAGACAGCTACAATGATATTTCTATGATTCAATATGCAGGACTTGGAGTGGCAATGGGTAATGCTCCTGAAGAAGTAAAAATTCATGCTGATTATATTACAGAAGGTAATGATGAAGATGGAGTTGCCCGAGTAATTAATAAGTTTGTATTGAAGAGAGGTTGATTGGTTTGACGTCCATACCTATAGATAATATAGTAAAGGAATTGGGATTGGAGGTTATATATAGTTCCGAATTACAAAATATTGATGTCAGTACCAGCGATATCAATAGACCTGGTTTACAATTTGCAGGTTTTTTTGATTACTTTGCGTCGGAGAGAATTCAGGTACTGGGAAAGGTAGAGATGACTTACCTAGAAAATATGGATCCCGTTGCCAGAGAAATGCAATTGAATAGGTTTTTTCAATATGAGTTTCCTTGTCTTATAATATCACGGGATATGGAAATACCTGATTACATTTTAGAGCTATCAAGAAAATACAAGAGATTACTTCTAAAATCTTCTTTGTCTACCAGCACTCTAATACAAAAGCTTATCAATTATTTAGGATCTGCTTTAGCACCAAAAATAACTCGCCATGGAGTCTTAGTCGACGTTTATGGAGCAGGGGTATTTCTAATGGGTGAAAGCGGAATAGGGAAAAGCGAAACCGCATTAGAACTGGTCAAGAGAGGTCATCGCCTGGTAGCTGATGATGCAGTTGAAATAAAAAAAGTAACCGATAATCGTCTAATAGGAGAATCTCCAGAATTGATACGGCATTTTATGGAGATTAGAGGAATTGGAATTATTGATATTAAATCCATGTATGGCGTTGGTGCTGTCATAAATAATAAGCCAATAGATATTGTCATTTATCTAGAATTCTGGGATAATAGTAAGGAATACGATAGGCTCGGTTTAACTGAGGAGTATACTGAGATCCTAGGTGTAAAAATACCTAAGATAGTAATACCAGTTAGACCCGGCAGAAACTTAGCTATCATCGTAGAAGTTGCCGCTCGCAACTGGCGATTAAAGCACATGGGCTATAATGCAGCACAGGAATTGGATAATCGTTTAAACGCCCTAATCGAAATGAATAGGGATTAGATATATTAAAGCATAGGAGGATGAAAAATGTATATCGGAGTAGATGTG
>JAWLDD010000129.1:0-7020 GCA_041686815.1 Candidatus Atribacteria bacterium
GTATACTATAACCTATGTAAAGCTCAATACAAGTTTTTAGATGCAATTTAAAGACAGTATAATCAAAAAGAGCCTAGGATTCATATCCTATGGCTCTTTATAGCTTGTTCAAGGGCTCTAGCAAATTGGTCAGGGCAGGAGGTACCTTTTTTGCCACATGAGATACCTTTAAGGCGTTTAATAGCTTCTTCCGGTGTCATGCCTATCAAAAGATTGCTCAGTCCTTGAAGGTTTCCATTACACCCATCGGTAAATATGACCTTATGTATAATACCATCTTTTATTTCATAACTTATCTTTGTTGAGCATACCCCTTGCGTCTTATATTCGATCATTTCTTTACCCCCAATATACAGTGATTATCTCACTAAAGATAAATTAACTAAAACATACTGCTAAACGATCCAATTCTTTAATATATTAAGATATTTTAAGTGAATTTGTCAAGTTAACCAATCAAAGCAAGATAAATGTTTTTCATACCGATAAACTTACCGTTCGTCCATTTCGTATTGCAATTTTCAAAATAGGGTGATAATATAAAGTTGCGCAAAATATATAGTATCATACATATCATACAACACCCAACAAACTTTGAAAAAGATCTTTTCTTTATACATAATTAAATATCTTAGTGGGCTCAAAATTGTTATTCAATGTGAACTATGTTGTTTGGATGCAAAGTGCCGACCTTATCCCGAGTATCAGAAAATATTATATTTATTTGAAAGGGGGAGGATGAATGGCTTTAGTAAAATCGGGAGAAAGATGGTTTAATGTTATGGCTAGTTTGAGCCCAAAATACCGTGATATACTACAGAGAATTCATGTTACTGTAGAAGAACTGACCGCACCAGGAGCTCCGCATATTATTAAGAATTATACAGATCATGGGATAAATCATAGTCTAAGAATGCTAGACAAAGCTATGCAAATAAAGGATGCCGCTCCTGATATAGAGCTTACTAGCAATGAATATTTTCTATTAATAGCTGGGATATACTTGCACGACATTGGTATGTTCTGTGATGTCTCTAGATTTCCGACTATCATTGAAAAAGCCAAAGAAGCTGGTGCTAAGTTTACCGTCAAATTTACTGCCAAATCTGCTAATAACTATTCATACCAAGAGCAATATCAAATCAGAGAAAATCACCATTATATAGGCTATGCGTGGATTTATTATGCATTTCATACCGGACAAACCAGTCTTGGAAGTCCGATCAGACAGATCCCCGGAAGCTTGTTGGAAAGCCTTGTTTTGATATGCAAATTCCATTCTAAATTGCCTATCGATGAGTGTATAGAGAAATCATTTACAGGAGAGCGAGTAAGGCTAATTGCAGCCATCGTAAGAATGGCTGATGAGATGGATATAGGAGCTGAACGCATAATTGATAGTATGGTTGAGAATTATAGATTTCCACCGGAAAGCAGCTTGTATTGGCATATGCATAAACAATCAGATATTTTCATTCATGATCGTGCCATTTTCTACAGAATACGAATTAATAAAAAGGATGAAAAGTATAAAGATTATCTGGTGAATACCTTCATCGAAAATGGATTTAGACAGAAGAATAAGAAGGTCCTTAATATACTTTATGACTACGGGTTTAAACTTCATGTTCATGACAATTCAGGTGTCAGTATTTGTGACTTTGCACATCCTTTACCACCGGAGATAACGGATTACTTAGATACTAAATTAGATACTAAACTGGAAGTTCGCAAGAAATATTTTATTACTCATTTTTCTAAGATTGAAAAAAAGAGAAAGAGAAACTACAAGTAGGGGGAGGTAAGTGCATGGCGAGAATTTTAATTGTTGAGGATGACACTATTCTTAGAGATGCTTTGGTAAATATGGCACAGTCTATAGATGAAGGAATTGAGGTACTTGTCACAGGACATGCTGAGCAGGCACTAGAATATATAAAAGAAGGATCTTTTGATGCCTTCTTTCTTGACATACAATTACACGATTATTCCGGATTGCTATTAGCGGAACAGATACGTACTATTGACGAATATCAATTAACTCCTATCGTATTCATTACAGCAATCCCTGTATATGAGCTAAAGGCATTTAGAAATATTCATTGCTATGATTATATAGTAAAACCATTTAATGAAGACAAGGTAAGAAGGGTATTTGAAACAATTATCAAGCATGGTGTCAAAAAAAAGCACGAAAAAGCTACTTTAAAAATTATACAGAAAGATTTCAACTACATTATAAATCAAGATGATATGATCTATATAGAATCAATTAATCGAAAGATATATATTAGAACGATTCATGAGAAAATTTTATTGTCTACATATACCTTAAACAGACTCATGGATGATCTAATAGATGATTTTGTTCAATGTCATAAAGGATTTATAGTAAATACCAAACATATCAAGAAGGTTGATAAATCTAACAATTTAATCATGATGAGAGGAATTGATACACCAGTACCAATAGGGAGAAAATATAGGGATCAATTGAAAGGTAGAGTGTTATGACGCTTAAACAAGGTATCATAATGACAGTTTTCGATGTAGTTGGTTATATCCTTATATCAAATCGTTTATTAATGAGAAAAGAAATAAATAGAGTATACATGATTTTATATATTCTAGTGACCTCCATAGCAATAGCCTTGTCAGGGGAATATATTCCAAGGGAATATAATATTTTTATCGCTGGATTAATACTAATAATAATAACGAAATTGATCTACAAACTAAGCAATATAGAAACCATTTGTGTATATATAATAAGTGCGGTTTTTGTTTTATGCATTCAGTTCTTCGTTTTAACGATACTGGGAAGTATAGTTAAGAATCTAGAATATAATTTTTATTATGGCCTTATATGCCAGACTATAGGGTTAGGGATAATTTTATTAATCTGTAAACGTATTTCTATAAGCCCTATTTTCCAATATGTAATTGACAATAATAAAATATTTATTTTCTTAATATTGAATTCTTTTATTGTACTTGGTACATTACTCTTTTATTGGCATGTGGATATTGATGGCGTAATTGAGAATATGATAAGTGTGGGATTTCTTTCAATAGGAGTTATCTACATTAACTTCGTGCTGTTAAAAAATGGACTAAAGAATGAATATGAATCAAGACAGCTGCAAATATATGAAAAATACTTACCTGTTATTGACGAGTTAATCAATGAACTTAGAGTAAGGCAGCATGAATTCGACAACCATGTCCAAGCATTGAAGATGATAAGTATTACTGGGAGGAATCATGAAGATATTGCTGAATCAGTTAAAGAGTATACAAAAGAGTTAGATATAAAAAATGATCTGGGGGATCTAATTAAGCTTGATAATAAAATCCTTGCAGGCTTCTTATATAGTAAGAAAAAGCTTGCTCAGCAATTGGGAATAGATTTCAAAATTATAATAGAGAATTATGTATTTGAAACTAAGCTCAAGAATTTTGAGCTAATCGAAATAGTTGGCAATTTAATTGACAATGCCTTTGAGGCAAGAAAAGAGAATAATGTTGTAAGGCTTGTTCTATCAAAAGAAAAAGATATGAATGTTATTGAAGTAAGTAATAAACATCCATATCTTAAAAAGGATACATTAAGTACGTTATTCAAGAAGGGTTTCTCTACTAAAATGTGTGTAGACAACATAAAAAGGGGATATGGACTACATACGGTTAAAGAGTTGACTAGGAAATATAATGGCACGATTGAAGTACAGAACGATATACATGAACACGATAATTATGTTGTCTTTAGAGTGTTAGTCGGTTAAACCTCGCCTTCTCTTAGACACTCGGGACATTCTGGTTCTCCCCATAAAAATGCACAGCTAGAGTGAACAACAATAATAGATGCCATAGATATTAGGAAGCTACACAGAATGCTCATAGGCTTTCTGAATTTTCCTAACAGAGCCATCATATATTGACACCCCCTTTCCTATCAAAATTTGAATGCATTGTAGTGCTATAACCCATATGGAATTGATGATATATGGGTTTTTGGATGCTAATAAATAAAGGACAAAGTGACAAGATACGATTAACCCGCTGATTAATCTAAATCGGCATACTTTCCTAGGTGAATATACAGGTCTTGTCTTTGCTGGCACCGGAGCTAACAATGAGATTATCAATAATGAGAGTAAGGAAACAATTGTGACGATTGTATTGTTAAGGGTAATATTGTAAGCAAGCAATATAGCCACAATGAAGAAAACGACTGAGAAAGCTAAGCATCCTTTGTAGGTTTTAAAATGAATACCTCCTGTGTAAGGTCTTAACATGGATAAAGTAAAAAATGAATAGATGAGTTCCATCGGCTTACCTATAAGGGCGAATATAGCTAGAAGAATTAGCAGCTTTGATAGATCATTGATGATAGCCTCCATTGCATATCTTAATTTGATGCTTTCAACTTCGCGAAGCTCAAATTCATTTTTGAAATAATTATGGAGCTTGTCAATAAGCTTATCTAACAATGTACTCACCCAAATCCATATGGTTTAAATTTATATTATCACCTATATCCCAGAGGTCAATAGAAATTGTATGAACGACATTCTAATCGGTATGAACGACACTATAAAAAGAAGATAGTTTTATATCTCGTCAGTACCTACCTTCTATGTTATAATACGACTGGTAGAGTATGCATTTTTATAGAAACATAAGATGGAGAGGACTGGCTGGTATATGAAGGGAAGAAATTTGAAGAGTAGACTACAGGGAATAGGGGATAGATTGATAGGATTCAAAGGAAACGCTAGGGCGTGTATTATAGTGGAACCTTTATGGATAGTTCCACATAATTTATTTGCCACCTATACCTCTGTATATATGGTAGCCTTAGGGTGTACCGATAAGCAAATCGGACTAATAGCATCTATTTCATTGGCGTTTCAAATGTTTTTTTCATTAGTTGGTGGCTATATAACTGATAAACTGGGTAGAAAGCGAACCAGTCTAATATTTGATGTGATTAGCTGGAGTATCCCTACACTTATTTGGGCTATAGCTCAGAACTTCTATTATTTTCTTGTGGCAGCAATTATTAATAGCTTGGTGAGGATTGTTCATACTTCATGGTCTTGTCTTCTTGTTGAAGATACGGCACCTGAAGATAGAGTTCATGTTTTTACCTGGATACAAGTGGCGGGTATTTTGGCTGGCTTCGTAGCTCCCCTTGGAGGACTACTTGTAAAAAGGTTTGAATTAGTACCCGCTGTGAGAGGGATGTATTTCTTCGCATTTATTTCTATGACTACTATGTTTTTGCTGAGAAACCATCTGGTTCACGAGACGCAACAAGGGATACTGAGAATGAAAGAGGCTAAAAATGAAAGCTTTTTTAGCAGTATAAAAGATTACATAGTTGCAGCAAAGAAGTTAGCTTCCACCCCATTTACCATGGTGGCTTTTCTATTGTCTATAATTACTAATATTAACAATATTATTAGGATGAACTTTTTTGCTATAGTATTGACTCAAAAACTAGGATTTAGTCAACAGAGCTTATCTCTTTTTCCGGTTGTACAATCAGCAGCAATGCTACTTGTATATCTCCTTGTTATGCCCATCCTAGGGAAACTGAGATTTAAGATGCCCTTGATGAGCGCGTTTGTTGCAATGATAATTAGTAACTTATTGTTAGTAATTTCACCTATGCGTAGCTTTTTTATGATTATTTTATCAACAGCATTGACAGCCTATGGTACAGCGGTATCATTTCCCTTCGTCGAATCCATTATAGCAAATTCCATTGATGATAATGAAAGGGCTAAGACTATGTCCATCCTATATGTTATCCTCTATGGTATAACAGCTCCCTTTGGATATATAGGGGGGATTCTATCTTCTATATCAGAAGAGCTCCCTTTTGTTCTCATGACTCTATTATTTGTTATTTGCCTATTTTTAGTGGTGGTTTTAGATAGACTGGATAAATCCAAAGTAGCATCTAGCGATAATACCGTCCAGTTATAGTAATACTAATGGGGAATAATCAAATGTATTTATGGAGATGATTGTATGTTCTTTATAGCAGGGATATCAAATAAAATAGATAAACTGGATCATAACCAAACAATAATATGTTCAAATTGCGGGAAGTATGGTCGCTATGAAGTATTTATGGAGTATACATGTTTAAGCTTGTTCTTTATACCCGTTTTTAAATGGGGGAAAAAATACTATGCTAAAACCAGTTGTTGTGGGAGTGTTTATTTAATAAACAATGATATCGGTAGGAAAATAGCCAACAACGAAAATATAGATATAGCGGAACAGGACTTACAATTAGTTCAGCAAGGACATGTTCATTCCATTAAAAGATGTACAAACTGTGGCTTTGAAACCAATGAGGATTTTAGGTATTGTCCCCATTGCTCAGCTATGCTTAAATGATTACTAAGTTCTCAAGATTTAAGCAGCATGATATAAAGCTAAAGCAAATGAAAACCTATTAGTACATTCATTAAGACATTCTTTTTGACTTATTTACCATAATGTGGAACTGGTTTAATATATAATAACTACTGGGCTGCAGCAGCTCAAAACTAATGAAATATATACCCAGGTCTCAGAAATAGTATAGAAGAGGTACGAAGTCCATTTGGTGATATATTTTGTGAGGGGTTATGTACGGTGGTGGGAAAAGGCACTCTGATAGGACCTATTTTACTTACGATTAAATTAAAACGGCTGAAATACAAGGGTTTACATATATTTTTTATGTATAGGAGTGACGTTGTTGAAAATTGAAGCAGTTTTTTTAGATCGTGATGGTACTATTGGAGGAAATGGGCATTTTATCCATCCTGATGAATTAAAGCCATATGAAAAATTTTATGATGCACTACAAATGTTAAAACAAGAGGAGATAAAAATATTTGCGTTTACAAACCAACATAGAATATCTAGAGGAGAAGCTAATATTGAAGATTTCCGAAAGGAATTCGATGGTTATGGTTTTACAGACTCATACATATTTCTTCATGAGATAAATTC
>JAWLDD010000130.1:0-7006 GCA_041686815.1 Candidatus Atribacteria bacterium
GTGGCAATAATAGTGTTAATGGCACAGATAGGTAGTTTCGTACCTGCTAGAAAAGCTCATATAGGAATCGTAGATCGGATATTTACCAGAGTGGGTGCTTCAGATGATCTATCAGCAGGGCAAAGTACCTTTATGGTTGAGATGAGCGAGCTAGCTAACATACTCCACAATGCAACCCCAAAAAGTCTTTTGATTTTGGACGAGATTGGAAGAGGAACCAGTACCTATGACGGTCTTAGCATTGCTTGGGCTGTAATAGAATTTATTTGCAATCAAAAGAACTTAAGGTCAAGGACATTATTTGCTACACATTATCATGAGCTTACTGAATTGGAAGGAAAACTGGAAGGTGTCAAAAACTTCTGTATTACAGTAAAGGAACAAGGTAGTGATATCATATTCCTAAGAAAGATAGTAAGAGGTGGGGCAGAAAAGAGCTTAGGCATACAGGTAGCAAGACTGGCAGGACTGCCACTCCCTGTAATCGAAAGGGCAGCGAAAATTTTAAAAAGATTGGAAGAGGTTGATATCAATAGCGGACAAACAACAGCTCGGGTTCTAGAGAAGGATCCTCAAATTTCCTTTTTTGATAACATTAGATATTCAGAGATTGAAGAAGAATTGAAACAAATTGATATACTCAATATAACGCCCATGGAAGCAATGAATATACTAAACAATTTGATTGAGAAAGCCAAAAAGGATTAGGAGGCGCGATATGAATCTAATATCCATATTGGATGATAATACAATAAATCAAATAGCAGCTGGAGAAGTAGTGGAAAGGCCAGCCTCTATAATAAAGGAGTTAGTGGAAAACTCCATAGATGCCGAATGCACAGCAATAACCATTGAGATTAAAGATGGAGGAATATCCTATATAAGGGTTACTGATAATGGCAAAGGTATGAGCCCCCAAGATGCCAGAGTGTCTTTTGAGAGACATGCTACCAGCAAAATAGGATCCTCTGCCGACCTTAAAAACATATTGACTTTGGGTTTTCGGGGAGAGGCCTTGGCCAGTATAGCTGCAGTGACTCAAATAGAAATGATAACTAGAGAAAGAAATAGTTTATCCGGGATGCAAATAGTAAAGCACGGTGGTCGAGTTATATCCGAAAAGGAGATAGGATGCCCTGAGGGTACGACTGTCATTACCCAAAATCTTTTCTTCAATACACCGGCTAGACTCAAGTTTCTAAAATCCCCCAGAACTGAGACAGCATACATAAGCGATTTAATTGGGAAGTTGATCCTAGCCAATCCTGGAATTTCCTTTAAATATATAAATAATGGTAATATCATCTATCATTCGCCTGGTGATGGTGTACTTCGAAATGCCATTTTCAGCTTGTATGGTAAGGAGGTAATAGACCAGCTCCTGCCCATTAAATCCTTTGACAATCCTTATGAGATTAGAATAACAGGCTATTTAGGTAAACCGTCTTTGGCAAGGAAGAATCGTAGCCATCAGTCCTACTTTGTCAATGGACGATATGTCAAGAGCGGTCTGCTGACGGAATCTATTGAAACTGCCTGCAAACCTTATCTAACTATAAATCAATTTCCGTGGGCAGTTGTCCATATGGATATAGCACCTGATATGATTGATGTAAATGTTCATCCAGCAAAAACAGAGATTAGATTTAAAGATGAAAAAGCTGTTAGCCAAGTCTTAGCGCAGCATATTGAAAATACCCTAAGGGATAACCCCTATATTCCTGAGTTAAAAGTAAGCTCCTTTAAGGCTTCTATATACGAAAATGATGAAGTAGATGATAATTCTCAGCAGCTTGAGGTCTTTTCCTCCATTTCATCAACTAACAGTAGTGTTGAAATCATCAATGATTCCTCTAAGGGAGAGAATACAAAGCAAGAGCTTTATGATGGAGACAGCACATTCAATGTTTTGAAGGAGAATGTTAGTAAAGGTTTTGTTACAAAATCATTAGATACCGCTAATAGCTTTCTAAGCAGTGATCTTGACAATGAAACAAGTATGAGGAAGGATATAAATGCAAATACTGATAATAGAGATATTTCTATACCTCTAAAGGTCATAGGCAAAATATTTACTACCTATATTCTTGTGGAGGGTGAAAATCAATGCTTTCTAATAGATCAACATGCTGCCCATGAGCGTTTACTCTTTGAAAAGTATAAATATATGTTATCAAATCAAGCTGTTGTTACTCAACAATTGCTTCCTCCGGTGATAATTGAAGTTACTCATGGTGAGCATATCATTATCAACGAATCCATAGAGCTATTTCATTCTTTGGGCTTTGAGTTAGAAGCATTTGGAGGCAGATCCTTTGCAATCCGTGGTGTACCTGTGATATTAGGGTCTAGCAATGTAAAGGAGTTCTTTCAAGAACTGTTGGATAATGTTGAGGAGTATTCTCATGGTTCTAACTATAAGCTTAAGATAGATGACATCATTCGAATGTCATGTAAGAAAGCAGTTAAAGCTGGGGATAATCTTTCAGAAATTGAAATCTTAAAGTTATTAGATGATCTAATGCAAAAAAAGATACCTATGACATGTCCCCATGGAAGGCCTATTATGATAGTACTAACAAGGAATGAACTAGAGAAGATGTTTAAGCGAATACAATAACTTTTCCGGGGGAGGATTACATGAATAAAATACCGATTGTAGTTATTTTAGGCCCTACTGCAGTAGGCAAGACTGATATATCCATAAATCTAGCTAAGCAACTTGACGGAGAGATAATTTCAGCTGATTCCATGCAAATATATAGGTATATGGATATAGGTACTGCTAAACCGAATATGGAAGAGAGGCAGGGAATTCCTCATCATTTATTGGATATAGTTTATCCAGATGAGGTTTTTAATGTATCCATATATAAAGAACTGGCATATAAAAAGATTAGGGAAATCAATAATAGAGGAAAATTGCCCATAGTAGCAGGTGGAACAGGTTTATATGTAAATGCTCTGATCTATCCCTTGGATTTCACCGAAGCAGGTGAGGATAGGGAATACCGAGAAAGCTTGAGAAAGCAGATGGAAAAGAGGGGGAAGGAATGGTTGCATGACAAATTACGAAAAGTAGATCCCGACTCAGCTAAGAGACTTCATCCGAATGATGTGCGACGAATAATTAGAGCTTTGGAGGTTCACTATATTACCGGTCATCCAATATCCAACTATTATAACCGTGAGCAAAATACTAATGATGAATTCACTATCTCTTTGATAGGGCTAACGATGGATCGCAGCAAACTATACGATAGGATTAATAAAAGAGTAGATATAATGCTAAAGAATGGGTTAGTGGATGAGGTAAGATGGCTTTTGGATAGGGGATATGATAGACGACTCAATTCAATGCAGGGATTGGGATATAAAGAAATAATTCAATACTTGGTCGGAAGGCGCACTTTAGCTGAATCGTCTTATATTCTCAAGAGGGATACACGACGCTTCGCAAAGCGCCAGTATACTTGGTTTAGACGCATAACCCATGTTAATTGGGTAGATGTAGACAAATTTGAAACTAAAGAGAAGTTGATAGCCTATCTAGTAGATTTTATAAACAATGATCTTTCAAAAGAAAGTCTATAGAAAATTTGCTTTTAATACCTCCTATTATGGTATATAATAGAATCAAGCGGATATAGTAGAGATTAAGAAGGGTGGTTTTGAATATGGTGAATAAAGGAACTATAGTATTTCAAGATATATTTTTAAATCAAGTACGTAAAGATCATATACCTGTAACCATTCATCTAGTCAACGGTTTTCAGATTAGGGGAATGATAAAAGGATTTGACAATTATGTTATTATTGTTGAAAGCGAAGGCAAACAGATGATGTTGTATAAACAAGCGGTATCAACTATAACGCCTTCCAGAACAGTGGCCTTGAACGTCGAGAGCAATACAGAAAGGTAATACCATATATTACATATGCCAAATTAATAAGCATATTAAAAGGAACCTTCGTGGTTCTTTTTAAGAGCCCAATTTTATATGACTTCAATATATAAGGACAAGGAGATTATTGTGCGATTAAAAAAATTACTTAAAGATGAGATGAATATTAATACGAGAATTTTTGATTTGGTTGACGATGCTGAACGTAACCTATCAAAGAGGTTTCAGAAGATAGATCAAGTTTCTGAGTACAATCAAGTACGTATTTTAAAGTACATGAAGCAGTGCAATATCAGTGAACGACATTTCCTGCCCTCCACAGGATATGGCTACGGAGACGAGAGTAGGGATCATTTAGAAAAGCTTTATGCAATGGTGTTTGGATGTGAAGATGCTTTAGTCAGGCCTCAATGGGGTTCAGGAACCCATGTCATTAGTGATGCCCTATACGCTGTCCTTCGTCCTGGAGACAGTCTAATGTCAATCACAGGGAAACCCTATGATACCTTAGAGGATACTATAGGATTAGATGATTTAAACTCAAATAACGGTTCTCTAAGGGATTGGGGGATAACATATAATCAAATTGAGCTAGACACTGATGGTAAAATCGATTTACCAAAAGTGATGGAAGCTTTAGAAAAAACTAAGACCAAAGCTATACTTATACAGCGTTCCAGAGGATACGAATGGAGGCCTTCAATATCCATTTGGGACATGGAAGAGCCAATAAAAACAATAAAGGAAAGATATCCTGAAGTCTTTATAATCGTAGATAATTGTTACGGGGAATTTACTCAGGAAGCGGAACCTAGCCACATTGGTGCTGATTTGACCGTTGGATCTCTAATAAAAAATCCGGGTGGAGGCTTGGTCCCAACAGGTGCTTATGCAGTAGGAACTAAAAGAGCAATCGAGATGATGTCCTATCGATTAACATCTCCTGCAATAGGACGGGAGGTGGGTTCATATGCAGCTACCTACCTTCCATTCTACCAAGGGTTGTTTATGGCACCTCATATTGTGGCACAAGCCCTGAAAGGTGCAACTCTTGTTGCATATGTATTCCAGGCTTTAGGATACAAAGTCTTGCCTCATTGGGAGGAGGATAGGGCGGATATCATCCAATGCATTAGATTTAACACAGCTGAAGAATTAATATCCTTTTGTCAAGCTATCCAAGGGGCTTCACCTGTAGATAGCCATGTTACACCTTTCCCTTGGGAAATGCCTGGATATAGCCATCAGGTTATAATGGCTGCAGGAACATTTGTTCAAGGGGCATCTATCGAATTGAGCGCTGATGCTCCTATAAAATCGCCTTATACAGCCTACTTGCAAGGTGGACTAACATATACACATGTAAAATATGCATTATTGTCCGTTATTTCTAAACTTTGTGAGCAAGGATTCATTGTATTGTAATATATCACGTCATAGTATATATATTATAATAGATAATGTTACTAATACTAAACCCCCTAGAAATTTCATTTGAATTTCTTAGGGGGTTTGTTGTCTCTAACTTTATTTTGGAAATGTCCGTATTACATAAATAAGCGTATTACGCCAATGACTTTTCCCAATATGTGTACGTCTCGAACCAGTATTGGATCCATAGATGGATTTTGAGGTTGTAGCCTAATATGATCGGCTTCCTTATAAAATGTTTTAACTGTAGCTTCATCTTCTATAAGAGCAACCACAGTATCCCCATTTTCAGCATAGTTCTGCTGTCTCACAATGACATAGTCACCATCCAATATCCCTGCATCAATCATGCTTTCTCCGCTGACAGTCAACATAAACACATCGCCATTATGCAGATATTCTGCAGGAAGGGGAAAGGTGTCTTCAATGTTCTCAATTGCAAGGATTGGCTGCCCTGCGGTTACCTTTCCTACTATTGGAACATTGACCAACTCTTTTTTAGATAGGTGAGTGGTTTCGTCTAAAATTTCGATAGCGCGAGGTTTTGTGGGATCCTTGCGTATAAAACCAGCTTTTTCCAGCTTTTCCAAATGGTTATGAACGGTGGATGTAGATCTAATGCCTACTCCTTTGCAAATTTCACGTACAGAAGGAGGATACCCTTTTTCTGCAACCATTTGCTTGATAAACCTTAATATCATTTCTTGACTCTCATTTATATAATTGGGCATAAATGCACACCTCATTTCATACATTAATATCATTATAACACAATGTTTGTCCAACTTCAAACAGATGTTCGCCTTTTTAGAAAATAGTAACAAAAATATTGACACAGAACATACGTTCCGGTATAATAATCTTAGGACACGAACATATGTTCAAGGAGGATAATATGAAACAGATACATAAACAATGCAATAAAAAGATTAAAGTAGCAAATAAGGCTCGTTTTGCTTTATTTATTTCGATACTAATGCTTATAGCATATCCAGCTATAATGCTGGCTATGGACAAGCCTACCAACAACCAAGAAATTTCTTTTCTCAAAGTTTATATTGAACAGGGGGACACCTTATGGGATATTGCAAAGGCGAATTTGCCTCCAAAGACCGATATTCGTGATTTCATATATGAGATTAAGGTAGTTAATAGAATGGATTCAGCGCTAATCAGAGAAGGGGAGTTCATATTAGTACCCATAAAGCCATAAAGAAAGAGGGAGGTTAATCCTCCCTCAATTTAACTACCCTAGCTGCCATCCTTCTTTTCTCGTCGCTAATTGCCGCGTAATGTTTTCTTGTAGTATTTACATCCTTGTGACCTAAGACATCAGCTACTAAATAGATATCACCGGTTTCTTGATATAAAGTGGTGCCATAGGTACTACGCAATTTATGTGGAGTGATCCTTTTAAGTGGCGAAACTATTTTAGCGTATTTCTTGACTAGATTCTGTAGTGCTCTATGGCTAAGACGCCTTTTTTGTATAGATAGAAATAATGCTTCTTCGTGACCGGGTAAGGTTTCTATTTTTTTTCTTTCCTCCAAATAGTCAAGTATCGCATTCTTAACTTCATCTCCATAGTATAAGATTACCTGGTCTCCGCCTTTTCTAGTTACTTTAAATCCATTGTTCCTAAAATCAAAATCTGAAATATTAAGTCCAAC
>JAWLDD010000131.1:0-6994 GCA_041686815.1 Candidatus Atribacteria bacterium
TATGAAAAATATTAGCAGACGATGAACTATCTTATGTTGAAGCAGAAAACCTTCTTCATGCTTATCCCTCTTTCTTATACCTAAAATTCTATTTAAATAACTTATACCCTTTCCATTTTAGTTTACTACTTCTTTGGAGATGATTTAAAATGATCGAGATATGCGTTGTTCTTTTTTCTGCTTCAACATAAGATAGTTCATCGTCTGCTAATATTTTTCATACTTTACCGTGAATAACTCTTCTTTATAATACAACTGCAGCAGTCATTGCAAAATATTTTTCATTGGGTATGTAATCTGGGATGCTGTTACCAGAACCTAATGCATACCCGCCTTTGCCCTTGGAAAGTTCCAGCATGTTCTTGGCTCTCTTTGTAATTTCCTCCTCTGAAAATCGGATTAGAAAATCAACATCTATCCCGCCAAGTATAGCAATCTTCCCTCCCCACTCCTTATAAATTTCTTCTACACACTGAATATTATCCTCGTATGAATGCTTGCCATCGTATTTCATATGATATACGATATCATCCATTACATCCTTCATATATCCACAAGAATGGAGTATAGCAGGTTTACCGTTCTTGTGGGCGCATTCAACTATTTTCTTATGCCAAGGGAATACATATTTCCTCATGTGTGATGGAGATAACATTGTTTGAGTTTTAAAACCCCAATCATCATTGGACATAATTATACCGACGCTTTCATACTTGGCACATATCTCGTAATATTCAAGTAGTATCGAACCTACCTTGTCAAAAATGGTTTGGGCAAGCTCTTCATCTTCGTATAGCATAATACAAAGATTATCGTACCCTACCAAATCTATAACATTTTCTAAAACTCCTCCTGGCCCTGAAACCATAAGCTTCATATTGCCGGGGAGATAGTCTTTTATACCTTCAAGTCTAGAATAATCACATTTTGAGGGTTCCGGCCATTGAAATTTCTCAAAACTTTCCCTGTCGAATATACAATTCCCTTCATTCAATGATATGGTTTCTTTCTTTATATGCTTGTTAGGATTGAAACTAATATTACAACCTTGGGTATTGGTATAATCATACCCACATGCTGAATAAGCATCTACAAGATATTTTAAATGGTCAAGATCGGAATTGCCTGTATAAATTCTGCCTGTTGCTTCTTGATACAAGTTATTATTCATAAAAAATTCAAATAAGGTAGGACGTTTTGGCTCTTCGCGCCTCAAAACACGCAATATGTTTTCAAAATCTGGTTCCCTATGCACTAAGTTCATCTTACTACCCCCATCTATAAATTTTTATGTCAAAATAAGGTATTGTTAGCTTTTCCTGACTATATTCTATTCCTATTTGAGACTTAGTCAAGTCCAAAATAGTGTGTAATAACATTGTACTCTAAAAGTAAATCAAAAGCATAGTTCTCTAATGGTATAGAAAGAGACAGCTAGTGTGAAAGCTATCTCTTATTGACCTTATCAATTCTATTTGTCCAAATATAGCCATTATAACCTTTTGGTATGGTCTGTAAACTTTCTACTGTGTCAAAACCTTGTGACCATTTTCCGTCACCTGCTACTATTACCACACGGGTATTAACAGACTCCATTCGTTTGATAAATTTATTAGGCCAGCCCCAAAGAAATTTTGCATATTTTAGTGGAAGATGCAGTTCCATATTATGCAGTTCCTTTGGTATATACCCCGTAAAACCAAACAGTTCATACTTGAGCAAAGCTGATTTCATCATTGCTATGGATAAAAGGCGGATGGTAGGACTCTGTTCTCTTAGAAATTCTATCCCAGCATTATCCCCATAGACAGTTATTTGTGCTAATCGCTCATTTGTCATTGTGCTTAAATAATCATTCCACAAGACTTCGTAAGTTTTTATATTACCGTCTTTAACATGAATTAACAATTCCTTATCTGGAAAAGCTGCAAAAACTTCGTCCAATTCTGGCATCAGCCCGATTCCTTTACCTCTAAAAGGGTAGGTGAGACCGTTATCTGCGGTGTATCCATATCCGATATCCAACATCTTTAGCTCAGCCATGGTGTAATCACTCACTTCACCTGACCCGTCAGTTCGATATTCCAAAGTGAAGTCATGAAATACAGCCAGCTTATTATCCTTTGTAAGTTCAATATCCAATTCCACCACATCAGCACCTAGATCAAAAGCAGCTCTCATGGAAGGAATGGTATTCTCTAAATATGGATGTTCCGGTTCGTATATTATTCCAGCTGTATTTGTATCCCATTCTACTAGTGAAGTATCAAAAGTTTGTGCCAAACCCCTGTGAGCCAGAAATTTATAGTCTCCTTCTTTGGAACAAAAGATATTGGTATTATTCAGCCATATTATTACTAGCAATAATATGACCAGTGAAATAGCAGATCTTCGCTTTTTTCGTCTTTTCGTCATATTTATTCCCGCCTGTTATGCTTATAATCGGTATTTATCTATTGTTTCATCACTCCATATATGAGCTTCAATATATCTTTCGGGACCATATGTCCCATCATTATTCCATTCTTGGGGTAAACCATAATTTACTATTAAATCTACTGGTATGATACAGTTTATAAATATTATTAATAAGCAATTTCTCAATATGATTATGCTCATACTATACAGATCCTATATCTTTGAATAACTTCATTGAATACATTACTATAAAATTCATCTTCCAAGACGCCACCACAGTTTTTAATTACACCCGCTGATGCTACATTTTCTTTACTACATGTTAAAATGATATCGGTTAGACCGATTGGTTCTAAAAATATCAATGCCTCCCTAAGCATCCTTGTACCGTACCCTTTTCTTCGCTCAGTAGGCCTAATGCAATAACCTATATGTCCACCTTCTTTTCGCAAAAAATCATTTAACGCCAACCTAATATTAATCATCCCTATAATTCTGTCATCATCTTCCCGAATATAGAAATATGTGTATGCAGGAACTCTATTTTCAGGTATATTGGCAATATCTCTATCTGCCTCCACCTTCAACAACCACTCCTGATATGTAGCCCTTTCTAGGAAACCATCAAGACCTCCAGTTCCATTAATGGGAGAAGAATTATCACGAAATTCCTGAATAAACTCTATTGCTTTCTGTTCATATTCTTTATTAGGAAAAACAAATCTCATTTGACCCACCTTCTTAGGCAAATATGCAGCATAGGCCTTCAAATAATCATTCAGCCCTTGTATATCCGAATTTAATACCCGCTCCATTTCAGACAAGGTGTTGCCCTTTGCCCCGTTTGCCACTATTCCCAAAGCGGATACTATGGAGAGGGGATAGATTAAAATGTTATTATCTTCAAAGGTCTCATTAATGAGCTTTAGCGAGAAGTCTGTACTTTCCTTATTTCTTCTCAACTGTTTTTCCTCTGGGTTTGAAATCTCTATGGGTGCTAAATCACTCTCTTGAATATTATCCATCAGATTTAAAGGGCTTTTTGAAATAGGCGTAGTACATGCAGAAAACATGAGGCTTAATAATAGTGTGATTATTAAAGCACACTTTTCATAATGATCCTCCTCATACATTTTCCCTTTCCAAAATTCCATCGCGCATTCGAAAAGTGATGTCCATCATATCGAGAATACCCATATCATGTGTAACCACCACTACGCAGTAATTTCGCTCGTGGGCTAGACCAGCGAGCAGATCGATGATATTTCGGGACGTCGTGCTGTCCAGGTTGCCTGTGGGCTCGTCGGCAAGGATAAGGTTGGTATCCATGGCCAACGCCCGGGCTATAGCAATACGCTGCTGTTCACCGCCTGAAAGCATAGAGGGCAAGCGATTGAACACCGTGTCGGTCAAGCCCACGCTTCTGATGTGTTCCTCCGCAAGCTTCTTAGCCTCTTTAGGACGAATACCATGCAACTCCATTGGATACATTACGTTTTCAAGAGCTGTCAAGAGTGGGAAAAGCCGAAAGCTCTGATATATCATTGCTACGTGATTGCGACGGTAGGCATCCAGATCCATCATGCGTGTAGAAGTTCCGCGAAAGAACACATCACCTTCATTTGGCAAATCTAGTCCCGCCATTAGTGAAAGCATAGTTGATTTCCCGCTGCCGCTCTTGCCGACGATGGCATATATTAGGCCTTGCTCGAAAGAACAATTAACATCCTTTAGCGCCTCCACAGTTTGGTATTTATTGCTGTATACATAGCGTACATTCTGTAATGAAAGAATACTCATACTAACTGCCTCCTTAGTCATTCTCCGATAAGATCGAGAGTGCGCTCTTAGCATTTTGTAACAATGTAGAGAATGCTGCGCTCAATGCGTAACAAATGAAGAACGCATACACACCTGGGGTGGATAGCTGCGCCACACCTTGGCGCACTAGCCAAACCACAGCGGCGAACAGTGTGCCAAAAAGCAGTAACAAGAGCTGTTCACCAAAGATGGTGCCAAAGATACGCTTCTTAGATACGCCCATGGCGCGCATGAGAGAAATATCCTCTCTACGATTGTTTATAGTGAGAAAGCCCGTAATGAGCGCAAGGATACACACTAGCGAAAGCAGCACGGGGTAAAGCATTTCCAAATACTTACTGCGCTGTGTGATAGAGCTGAGGGTTTCGTTAAACTGCGAGTCCTCCAGCACCACGAAAACCCGGATATCCCTGCCCATTTTGGGTCCTGAAAAGCCCATTTCCTCAAGATGATCCTTTAGCTCGCCCAATGTCCGAACATGGGTGGTGGTAAAGGATAGCGAAGAGACATATCGCAAGTCCAGAAGAAAATCCATGAACTGCTGCTGTGTCAACTGACTAAGCATATCTGGATCACCTATACGTTCGAAATATTCGTTCGTTACTAAAGGTGGTTCATTCTCACCACCCAACTCGTTTAGAGCCGAACGCTCAGGATCCAGCGCTCCCAGGGGCAGCGGGCAGTAGATGTTGTCTTGGTTGGATACCCGCGAGAAACTACCCACTACAACCATATCAATGTCGATAAACATGATATAATTCTGATGGTAATAAACATAAACGCGTATGGTATCGCCTGGTTGTATGCCATGCCGTTCCATGAATTGCGTGGATACGATACAGGGCAGTTTATCCCATTGGCGGCTTGAGAATCGCGCTTCATCCCATCCGTCCATGAAGTAGCCACGGAAGCCATGATAACGGAACTCCGGTGCGCTCTCGGCGGAGCTGGTAAAGATCAGGTACGGCTCGGTGCGAAGCTTGTTTCGCTGGTTTTCTAACGCGTATGCATCGAGAGGATTGGGCACGGCGTCGGGCTGCCCTTTTGAGCCATCCGCATACTCAACCACACCCAAGTACCCATAATTCATGCGATAGGTGAAGGACACATTTTCAAGATAGTCAGATTTTACAATCTTTAAGGCATGCTCATTGGGTATGTACAGGCTGCTAGAATATTTCCCGCTCATGGTGGCACAATAACCGGTCAGCTCTGTGTTTTCATAAAGCTCCTCCCGCATCGCATCGTAAGAAGCTAGAGTTGATTGTAAAGAAGCTACGAACAGTAGCGCAGCTATACAAAGTCCAGGTAAGATGAAAGAGCGTGCTCCGCCTCGGCTGATGGAGAGTAGAGCATGGCGCAATGCACCGGAAAACGCCGTTGAAGATTTTTTAGGCGGTCGTCGTAAGCCTACGCGCTGCTTAAAGACAACAAATGACCCCTTGATAGCTTTATCTGCAAAGTAAAGGCAAATGGAAAGGGCAAACACGAACACAACCACGCTAACTGCAGCAGAAATGGGGAGAGAATCCGTTGCCATAGGTGTATATTCCTTGATCAAACCTACGTTTCCGTCACTGTAACGCATATCCACGGCTTGCAGCTCTGATACGAATTCATAGGCAGCCCCAACTAGTTTTTCTGAAAAACTTACACCTATCAAAAGGCCTATAACGATTGCCACAAAAGCAATGAAGCTTGCTCCTATCAGCAAATAAAGCCGTGTTTCCATCCTACTTACGCCAAAGCTGCGCATGATCTTGATAGGCTCCTGTTGATGATAAGCAAACAGGTACGAAAACAAGGCCAGTGCAACAATCGCTAACACGGAAGCCAAGGTTGTGAGCACTGCAGCTACATTTCTGATAACGATGAAGGCGTTTGCCATAGTCTGATAACCCTGATCGTACACGCTGACAAACACGCGATCGTGAAGCATCGGTTTAATCTCCTTTAGAAATGCGCTGGCTGTGCCGTTTCGTATAGTGGCTTGACCGAGCATGGACCCAAAGCGTATGGGCCTTGGGGAAGTGGGAATGTGAGGTACGTAAACGTTGAGGAAATAGTCCTCGTGGTAGTCGACAATGCCGATTACGGTATAGCTTTCCTGCCGTGTCAGCTTATCGCCCCATACATAGGCGGAGGCCGTCTCGTCCTCCTGCATGCGAAGCATCAGAGTATCGCCCATGCCTAACTCCATGTTCTTAGCAAGGGTTTCGGAAATGACACATACCTTTGCACCATCCTCTGCCTCTTGAGCTGTAAACAGGCGTCCCTCAACGAGGGAGAGATATTCTTGATGGAATTCCTCAAGCTCTGAGGGCTCTTGTGTACGACAGATTATAAGCTTGTTGTTGATCACGGTATAGTAATGGGCGATTGCTTCATAGATGTTATTCTCGTCAGCATGCAAAGCCTCGGCAGAGCTTATTTGAAGGGCTGGAGCTATGGCTTCGCAATCGATGCCAGCCTGCTGTGCGGCAAAACTTGAAAAGCGTTTTAATCGCACCGCCAAACTGTTTGAATACAGACCCATGTTATAGGCGTGGATCACATAGGTTGCATTGGGATCAGGGTCGAACTCGATCCCTTCCTCTGGATCGTCGTAAACAAAAATGATTCGTCCTGCTTCATATGCGCGAGCTGAATATAGAGTTTCCACCAAGGTGCCTGTTAGTGGGCCGTTTTCCTGAAATCGTCTTAGACCTGTTACGATAAACACACAGTAATTGCTTTCGACGTTGCTCTTGCTATG
>JAWLDD010000132.1:0-6962 GCA_041686815.1 Candidatus Atribacteria bacterium
TATAATTTTTACCTAATAGCTGCTTTTCTCCCAACATATAGCCATGGTCAGTATTAACGATTAGCATGGTATCCTTCCAAAGATCATATTTGTCCATAATATCTAGCACTCTGCCTAGCTGAGCATCGCACATAGAAAGAAGTGCGAAATATTCATACCTGGCATGCTGAACTTGCTCAGGGGTCTCAGCTACCGGTGCATAATCTGGCCAATCAAAACGAGGCCCATCATAATCATGGGGGTATAGTTCTTTATATTTATCATAGGAAAAGAAAGGCTCATGTGGATCAAAAGCCTCAATCTGTAACAGCCAATTATCTGCATCTTTATTTGTCTCAATAAAATCAATGCCTGCATTAAATGTTTTGATCAAGGAGTGATCTTTTTCTTCCTTCATATAGGAACGGTTGATAATATCCTGTTTATAAAGTTTTAGACGGTATCCAGTAAAATCTATCAGATTTTTATCGGTATCCTCGATACCGTTTACAACGCCTTTCCAAGGGTCGCCTTCCTGTCCTCTAAAGTTCTCCCAGGTGCTATAACGGGTATGGTATGTAGCTCCACCATCCTCCCAGTAATGCCCATGGTCACTGACCAAATGTGTATGAACTCCATTCAAATCTAAAATCTGGGGCATTGAATCGTCAAAAGGCTCAATAGGACTCCAGCTCCTATGCAAAAAATTATAACGACCTGTATGAATTTCTCTTCTAGCTGGCATACATGGCAAACTTCCGACATAGCAGTTATCAAATTGTACAGTTTTCTGTGCCAATCTATTAAAATTTGGGGTATGAGTAATGAGGCAACCATAGGGTTCCAAAAACCGTCGATTTAGTGAGTCAAACATGACCATTATAGCTTTCAATGTAGTCTCTCCTTTCAAATATTATAGTAATCACACCTACTATGAAAGGTTATTGTAATTACCTTTCCATTTTTGTCTCCAATTGTCTTCTAGTTCCTCCCTCCAATCAAGCGCTTTCTTTATCATTTGCTCAGTAAGTTCAGGCATCTCTTTAGCAAGATTATGTCTTTCTCCCATATCCACAGAAAGATCAGATAAGAATATTTTATCTTGTGCTGGTTCTCCTTCCACGAGTTGACCGTTCATAACTAGCTTAAAGTTCTTATATCTTACTGCAGTTTGATCGCCCATCTCCCAAAATATATAGTGATGGGGTGATTTTTGTCCATCAATTGCTACCGGGAGTATATCCTTACCATCTATATCGTAAGAGTATGGGTTACCTCCCGCAGCCTTTACAATTGTGGGGAAGATATCCATCGCCGCACAAGGTTCATCTATTACCTGTCCACTTGGTATCACGTTTGGCCAAGACAAGATCCCCGGAACTCTAATTCCACCCTCAAATAAACTGAATTTATGACCCTTTAACTTACCTGTTGTTCCTCCATAATAAGGATCTTCCCTTCCATCCATCCAGTTCCGTGATTCCCGAGATGGGCCATTATCACTCTGATAAAAAATGCAGGTATTCTCATAAATTCCCTGACGCTTGAGTTCGTCAATAATTTTACCTACACCATCATCTACTGCGCTAATCATTGCTGCCATTACTTGACGGTCCCAAGGTAAATACGAGAATCTGTCCATATAATTTTGAGGAGCATGCATAGGATAATGAGGAGCGTTATATGCTACATATAGGAAGAATGGTTCTTCATGTCTTGCAAAATCCCTAATCTTTTCTGTTGCCTTTTCGGTAACCAGGTCTGTAAAATATTTACCATCTTCGTAGACCTCGTTATCATTTTCCCATAGATCATGACTTGGATTAGTGTGCCCATCGGCCATTCCCCAATAGAATATATGTGAATAATAGTCGATACATCCTGCCATAAATCCATAAAAATAATCAAATCCATTTTTGGTTGGACGACTAATATCCTTAAGACCTAAATGCCATTTCCCAGTTATCGCTGTCCGATATCCCAATTCTTTTAAAGCTGTCCCTATAGTTGGAGCTTCGGGTGTTATCCCTGAAGCCCTTCTGTGACCAGCAAGGATAGAACGTACCCCTGCATTTCCAGGATATCTACCGGTTAACAATGATACCCTTGATGGTGAACATACCGGACTATTAGAGTACCAGTTCGTAAATCTAACACCACTCTCTGCTAATCTATCAATATTTGGAGTCACAAAGTCCGTTGATCCCATGCATGACAGGTCACCATATCCTTGGTCATCAGTCATAATTATCACAAAATTAGGCTTTTTCATTCCTTTACTCATCCTTCTCATTATATTATCCTAAATATCTAGTTAGATTTTAGAGATGACGTTCACTATTCATTATTTACTTAAAGGCTTAGAGTATATAGAAACGTCTAACTGAACATCACTCTCTGATTTAGCGTTTTCATATAGGAAACATTTTACCTTGCGATTACCTATATCATAAGCTGGTGGTATTTCCCTAGAACAACGTTCCATGGCCTTTGGACACCTGGCATAGAACGGGCACTTAGTTTCGTCGCTGGTTAAATCCGGCAACTCTTCACTAGCATGTATTGGAAACCTCTCCTCTCTGAAGGGTTCCGGTGTACTGGACAAAAGCAGGATACTATACGGATGAAGTGGTTTTTCAATTATTTCATCGGTATCCCCAATTTCTAGGCAATTTCCAGCATACATAACGACCATACGATTTGCCATATATCGTGCTGAGGCTAGATTATGGGTAATGTACATGTAAGTAAGGTTTTTAGTCTTTTGAAGTTCTAGCATCAGATTCATTATGTCAATACCGATGGATACATCAAGCATGGAAGTTGGCTCATCTGCAACAATTATAGACGGATTTACGGCAAGTGCCCGTGCAATAACAATTCTCTGCCTTTGTCCACCAGAGAGTTGATTAGGATGCTTTTCCATAAAATCAGCTGCTGGGGTAAGGCCTACCGTTTCAAATAAGTTTATGATCTGATCCTTGACTTGCGCTTTGGAAAGACTGGAATCATGTAATTCGATTGCCCTACCCACTATATAACTGACCTTATGTGCAGGATTTAATGATCCAAAGGGATCCTGGAAAATCATCTGAACCTCACTCCGATATTTAAAGAGCTCTTTTTTGGACATTTGCCTTGCTATATCCTTGCCATCTACGTAAATATGCCCTTCTGTAGCATCGTGTAGCTTGCATAACAACTTAGCAAGAGTAGACTTACCACATCCAGATTCACCAACAACAGCAAGAATCTCACCCTTTTTTATATCAAAGCTAACATCATTAACTGCCTTTAAATATGTTTTACGGAAAAGGCCCGAATTTTTTGGGAAATATTTCTTCACGTTTTCAAATTTAACAGCAATATTAGTTTTGCTCATTGTTCAGTTCCCTCCCATAGCTTGTTAAAACAAGCACAATAGTGTCCCTCGGTTATCTTTTCAAACTTGGGACTCACGCTCTTACATTCCGAAATACGTTGAAAACAGCGATCATAGAATAAACACCCGGATGGAGGGGTAATTAAATCAGGGACGCTTCCCTTGATCCCACGCAGCTTTTTTTTAGGTCCTACCAGTGAAGGAAAAGCCTGAAGTAATCCATAAGTATAGGGATGTGCCGGTTTTTTCAAAAGATTCTTTACTGGAGCAACCTCCACCATTTTTCCGGCGTACATAATGGCAATGCGATCACACATTTCGAGCATCAAAGGTAGATCATGAGTAATAAACAAGATGGAGAAACCTAATGTTTTTTTCAATTCAATTATTCTTCTTATAATATTGTGTTGCACTACGACATCTAAGGCAGTCGTTGGTTCGTCGAAAATTACCAAATCGGGTTTTAATATCAATGCCATTGCTATAATTACTCGTTGACGCATGCCTCCGGAGAGTTCATGTGGATAAGCTTTAATCCGGCTCTCATCGATGTTTACTAAGGCTAATGCTTCTTTTGCTCTTTGAATTGCTTCACGTTTTGTAACTTTTTCATGTGCAAGAATAGCATCTGCTAACTGGCTTCCAATAGTAACCACTGGATTTAGATTGTTCATAGCACTCTGTAGTACCATTGACGCTTTTTCACACCGAAAAAGGCGTAACTCTTCCTTACCGAAAAGTAAGACATTCTTCCCTTTAAAATTAATCTCTCCGCTGTTAATTTTAGCCGAGCTTTTTAGTAAACGCATTATTGAGAAAGCAATTGTTGACTTACCGCAGCCAGATTCTCCTGCCAGCCCAAAAAATTCTCCTTTATGGATATCAAAGCTTACATCATTAACCGCTTGAACCTGCCCTCTCTCAGCTTTATATTGAACTGAAAGATTTTTTATCGATAATATTATTTCATCTTCTGATGTTATCTCTTTTTTGTCCATGGAGAAAGCATTATATCTCAACTGAACCCCCCCTATCATTTGCATAAATGTCTAAAAATGAATTGCCAATTAGCATAAAGCTGTATCCCAGAGTTGCTATACATAACCCGGGAGGCAGCATCCAATACCACGCATTATAAATTATTGCACTGTTGGCAAAGGCAATTGATAGCATCTGTCCCCAACTGATGAGTGAAGGGTCACCTATACCCAGAAAACTTAAGGAAGCTTCGGTCAACATAGCCGAAGTAACAACCATAACCATGTTTGCTGTTATAACAGGAAAAATATTAGGTAGAATTTCTTTAAACATAATTTCAATTGTTCCCATACCCTGTACCTTCGCTGCCTCTACATATTCTTTTCTTGCTTCCGAAAGAGTTTGAGAACGAATACTTCGTGCCATCCATAACCAGCTAAATGCTCCAATTATTATGATGAGATTGAAAATTCCCATGCTTGGCAGGAAAGCTGCTAAAACAATCATTATGGCAAGATTCGGAATAACTAAAAAAACGTCCACGATCCTCATTAATACTTCCCCAGTTCGTCCACCTTTATATCCAGCTAGTAAGCCTACAAATACTCCAATAAAGCTGGTAAATAGGCCTGCTAAGATACCCACGGAAATTGTCACCCTGGTTCCATGCACTGTTTGAGAGAAAATATCCTGGCCATAGCTGTTCACGCCTAATATGTTTTTTAAACTAGGCTTTTCCCAAGGAATAAAGTTAATTTCATGTGGGTCATATGGCGCGATAATCGGAGCAAAGATAGCCACAATAACAAAAAAAGAAATAATCCCTAGGCCGATTTTTGCTTTGGTGTTTTTTAAAATATATTTCTCAAAAACTAAATAGTTATCTGATTTTACTCTTGATTGGGAGTTTTTCCTCAATTGCATCACTATTATCATCCCTTTCCCAGTCCGATATATAATTCATCTTTAACTTCCATTTTTCTTTATGTTAAGGATACCCTTGGATCAATCAGTGGGTATATCAAGTCTGCGATAAAATTCATGGTTACGACGGATACGGCAATTATTGCGAAACATCCTTGAATGACAGGATAATCTTGGCTCAAGATAGCATTCATAATAGTTAATCCTATACCTGGATAAGAGAAAATCATTTCTGTAGCTATTGCTCCTGAAACTGCCTGACCCATACTTAGCATAAAACCTGTAAACGAGGGTAGCAAAGCGTTACGTAGAGCATATTTGGATAATATCCTGGAACGTCGTAAGCCCTTGGCTTGTGCCAATGTTATATAATCCTCAGATAAAACTTGCAATACATTGCTTCGCATCATTATCATTCTTCCTGCTAGATTTACGATTGCAAGTGATAATATGGGCAAAAAAGCATGATATCCTATGAATATTACCTTTTGAAACCAAGGAATAGCATTTATATCTATCCCTGGCGGTATAGCATGACCCATTGGGAACCATCCAGCATAATAACCTAAGCCCATTACAATAAGCATTCCTATCCAGAAATAGGGGGTAGACTGTATATAGAAGGATACACCAACAGTGGCAGTATCAAAAAATGAACCTTTTTTTAGGGCAGCTAAAGTACCCAACAGCCAAGCAATAGCGAAAGATATTATTGTCGAGATTAATACTATTAGCAATGTCCATGGCATAGCTTGGGTGATTATCTTTACTACAGGTACCGGAAAAGTAGTAAAAGATATTCCTAAATTGCCGTGAAGTAACTCCTTTAAATAAATCAGATATTGTTCAGGAATACTTTTGTCTAATCCAAATTGTTGCTTGATAATTTCGGCATATTCCAATGAACCCATAGCGCTCTGGGAAGCCAAATAATCAGCCGGATTCCCTCCCATAACACGAGGGAGTAAGAAATTTACTGTAAGAGCAATCCACAATGTAAACAATGCACTAATAAAACGTTTAACTATGTATTTCCCATTTATCCCTCTCAATCATGTCATCCTCTCTTATATTTTTGACAAAAACTGACCAGGATTTACACCCCAGTCAGTTTTTGTGAATTAGCGTCGTTTTTAACTCATAATAAAGCAATAAAGCGTTTTTTATTCAACCGGGCGGATATTAATAAATGTTAATACATTATTTATAGGCGCATTTGAATCTTCCCATCCAGTAAACCTAGTTCCATCATAATAAGGAATATGACCACTAGAATTATACATAGGTAAGAAAACGTAAGATTCTGCAATCAAAGACTGGATATCATACAGCAACTGTTTTCTTTTTTCGCTATCAGTCTCTTTAGATGCCTTCTCCAATAGATCATCAACTTCCTGACTCCTAAACCTTGAATAGTTTGTCCCTGGAGTTGCAGTTCCTTTAGGAGCTGTCATTGATGAATTAAAAGATGTGTTTAGTGCAGCATATGGATCTGGCGGGAAACTTATGCCAAGCTGAATTAAATCAAATTCACCGTTTTGAGCAAGTTTTGTCAGCTCTGGCCAAGTAGCTAATTTCGGGATAATTTCTACTCCCAAGTTTAACAGCCATTGCTGGAGCATACCCGCTTCCATCTGTTGGATACGATATCCTCTGTACCCCAGCTCCGTTTTCAGGTGATCCTTCTCCCCTGCCACAT
>JAWLDD010000133.1:0-6277 GCA_041686815.1 Candidatus Atribacteria bacterium
CTGCAATGGATTCCTCTTTTTTGGTTCCAACTACACCCCCGTGGTCAAATTGGATGATGCAGAAAACGGAAGGCTACGTACCCTTGCGAGTGTCCTGCAGGAAGAATTCGATACACGGGACCAAAATCAGGAGGAAATGCTTCGCTTACTTTTGAAACGGTTCATTATCCGTGTATCCCGCCTGGCACGCAAGCAACTCCTCAACCGGAAATTACCGGAAAAAGAACTGGAATTGATACGGCAGTTTAATGTCTTGGTAGAAGAACATTTCAAAAAGGCTAAGGTAGACGCCTTGTTTATGCCACACTGTAATTTTGGTTCTGAAGAGGTAGTGGGAAAGTTAGGGAAAGCCATTGGAAAACCATTTCTTTTATGGGGCCCTAGAGACCAAGCACCACCATCTGGTAAAGCTATTAGACAAACTGATACCCAGTGTGGTTTATTTGCAAGTAGCAGAGCTCTACAGAGGTATGGAGTGCCATTTACGTATATAGAGAATTGCTGGATAGATGACAATGCATTTGAAGTAGGGTTAGTGGATTTCTTAAGAGTTGCCTCCACTGTAAAAACATTTAGGAATATGAGAATTGGACAAATCAGTTTAAGACCAAAACCATTTTTGAGTGTTATGGTAAACGAAGGCGAACTCTTAGAGAAATTTGGGATTGAAATAGTACCCATAACTCAGGGAGAGGTAATTGGTAAAACAAAAGACATCTTAAGTAGCCGTAAAGAGGAAGTAGATTTTATTGTCTTAGATATCAGAGGGAAAATGGATTGTAGTACTATTGCTGAAGATGATATGGAAAAAATAGCAGCTGTAGAGCTTGCCTTTATGGACTTGGCTAAGGAGCATAATTGCAATGTAATGGCTAGTGAATGCTGGAGAACTTATAGAGAAGCATTTGGTATAAGACCATGCTTTATATTTGGAGATTTAATAGATAGAGGTTTACTGGTTGCTTGTGAGACTGATATAAATGGAGCTATTACCATGGCTATGCTAAAAGCTTCTACTTTGAATAAGGGTTTCCCATTTCTTGCTGATTTAACCATTAGGCATCCAGAGAATGAGAATGCAGAACTGCTTTGGCACTGTGGTCCTTTTCCCCAAACTCTTGCTAGGTATCCTGAAAAGCGAGCACTTATTCAATATACTGGATCTTGGGAGCTCAAAGGAGGAGATATAACGGTAGCTAGATTTGATGGATCTAGAGGGCAATACAGTTTATTCGCAGGTAGAGGTGTTGGGGTTGAGGGACCAAGCACCAATGGAAATTATGTTTGGATTGAAGTGGATGATTGGATTAAGTGGGAAAAGAAATTTATATATGGCCCTTACATCCATCATGTGGCATGTATTCATGGTGATTTCGTACAAATAATGGAGGAAACATGTAAATATGTTGGAGATGTGAAAATTGATCTACCCTAGGCTATTAGATATTCGATCATACTTGATTTCAAAGAGAATATTGCTATAAATGGGGGTCATATAAGGTGGTATACAGAAGATTAGGAAGCAGAAGACTTAAGGCTTATTGCAGAGAAATACGGGAAGACACAAGAGCAAGTTGTCATAAATTGGACTATCTCTCAACCAGGAATAACATCTGCGATTGTTGGAGCTAGAAATGCAAAGCAAGCTAGAGAAAATGCTGGTGCTGGAGGTTGGTGTCTTGAAGCTGAAGATATAAAGATGCTAGATACAATAAGCAGAAGGGTAACAGATAAATTACCTGAATTCGAAACTTTCTTTTCAACTAAATTAAAAAACAGATAACGGAGTGGTTTAGATGTCATTAAAATCAGTAAGTACAATATTAAAAGACGCCCAGAAGAATCATTATGCAGTAGCTGCCTTCAATGTATTCAACTTTGAAAGCATTTCATGGATTATTAAAGCTGCTGAGCAGGAGAATACACCTATTATTGCTATGCTTTATCCATCAGTTTCAAAACATATACCGGCAAGTACTTTTTGTGCAATAGCAAAGGACTTAGCACGAAATGCAAAAGTACCAGTAGGAGTCCATTATGATCACAGCAACTCCTTCGAGCAGATAATGACTGCTATAAAGGATGGATTCCCCTCAGTGATGATTGATGGATCTTATTTACCTTACGAAGAAAACGTAAAAATAACAAGGGAAATAGTAAGGGTAGCTCATCCTATGGGGATTGATGTAGAGGCAGAACTTGGCTATGTTGGTCGAGCATCCAATGAAGATGATTATGCAAATCCTAGCACATATACGGATCCAGATAATGCAGTAGAATTTGTAGACAGAACAGGAGTGGATTCTTTGGCTATAGCCATTGGGAGTGCTCATGGAAATTATGTATCTACACCTAAGCTAGATTTAGGTCGTCTTAAAGAAATTAGAAATAAGGTTTCAGTGCCGCTAGTACTTCATGGGGGATCTGGAATCCCCGATGACCAGATAAAGAAAGCAGTAAAACTTGGCATTACAAAACTAAATATCGGTACAGAATTTGGTCAACAATTTTATATTCAGATGAAGGAAATAATGAGAGACGAAAAAGCTCCTCAAAGTATGTTCGGATGTTTTGCAGCTCTCGAAAGTGGGATGATTTCATACATTCGTAGCAAGATCCAACTTCTAAAGGGATAAGCTCATTCGAATAGTAAAAGGTGTATAGGGGTTGATTTAAGTGATAAAAGTAATAGGAATAGGGAATCCAGTAATGGATTTTCTAATTCACATGAATAGGATTCCTGTAACAAATGGTGTTAGTAGACTAAAAGAATACAGTTGGCAAGGAGGCGGAAAAGTTCCTTCGGCTTTGGTAACCCTAGGGCGATTGGGAATTCAAACAGGAATAGTAGGTGTAGTTGGATCAGATGCGTTTGGAAAATTCTGTGTTGAGGATTTTAAGAGACACCAAGTGGATACTTCTAGACTTATTGTGGATCCAGTAGGCGAAACATCATTTTGTATATGCCTTTCAGAAGAGGAAACACAGGGAAGAAGTTTTATAGGAAAAGGTGGAACTTTAAGAGAGCTTACTCTTGAAGATCTAGATAGGGATTACATAACACAAGGAGAATATCTACATCTATCCCATATGAACCCAATTATAAGGCAAGCAGCTTTATGGGCCAAGGAAAAGGATCAAAAAGTTATTTTTGATGCCGATTATTACCATGAACAGATAGAAAAAAACTATGATGTGATAGATGTTTTTATAGCTTCTGAGTTTTATTATAGAGCAGTTTTTAATAATGATGACTTTGAGAAAAATTGTAGGAAGATACAAGAACAAGGGCCTACTATAGTAGTCTTTACATTTGGAGAACGGGGTTGCCTAGGGGTATATGGCGATAAATTCTTTAACATCCCTGCCTTTGAAGTAAAGGTAATGGACACCACAGGGGCAGGAGATGTATATCATGGAGCTTTTATATTTGGTATGATACAGGGTTGGAATATTGAATATATCGCTAAATTCTCAAGTGCCGTATCTGCTATAAAGTGTACCAGAGTAGGTGGTAGAGCAGGAATTCCAGATCTACCTACTGTACAAAAGTTTCTAACAGACGGAACCATCGATTACACTGATATTGATAAAAGAGTAGCTTTTTATAGGGATATAATGTTTAATCTTAATGACAATGTAACGAACGAATAAAGATATTGCAGGAGTATATGCGGTCGCATCAAAAATTCTCTTGTATTAAAATCTACTTTATGGTATATTTAGATTAACAGAATATAAATTATACGGAGATTAAGAGTCGTGCTAAAAAAGGGCGTATAATGCCTTTGTTTTAGTACGACTTTTTGTTTGCCCAATATACAAGGGTTTCAAACAATCAAATCATCTTTAGAAACCTTTGTAAAAAGTATAAGTAATAATACAATATATTTTAAGAGGTGGTATCTTTATGGACAACAACATTAAATGGATTGACTTTGCTACAATGGAGAGGTTTATGGTAGACGTTTTCAAGGGGATAGGAGTTCCCGAAGAAGACGCCAAGGTATGTGCTGATGTACTTATTGAAGCCGACAAACAGGGGATAGACTCCCACGGCACCAACCGATTAAAGCCCATTTATTACGATAGGATCAAAGATGGTATTCAATTCCCTGTCACAGAATTTGAGATAGTCAAAGAAGGACCCACAACTGCGGTTATAGATGGGCATAACGGCATGGGTATGGTAATTGGTAAGAGATCCATGGAAATGGCTATCGAAAAGGCCAAGAAATATGGAATGGGTATGGTAGCAGTAAGAAACTCCACCCATTATGGTATCGCAGGTTATTATGCCAAGATGGCTGTGGATGCTGGCATGATAGGTATAACCGGTACCAATGCAAGACCTTCTATAGCTCCAACCTTTGGAGTAGAGAATATGCTGGGCACCAATCCCCTTACCTTTGGAATCCCCAGCGATGAGGAGTTCCCCTTTATGCTGGACTGTGCTACATCCATTACCCAACGTGGAAAGATCGAGGTTTATGAAAAACTGGGTAAGACCATGCCAGAAGGCTGGGTAATCGACGAAAATGGTGACTATCAGACCGATCCCCATAAGGTATTGCAGGATCTGGTTAAAGGAACTGCTGCTCTAACACCTCTTGGTGGAGCTGGTGAAGAGCTGGGCGGCTATAAGGGCTATGGATATGCAACTGTGGTAGAGATACTGTCTGCAGCATTGCAGGGCGGAAGCTTCCTAAAGATGCTCTTAGGCTTTGAAAACGGTAAGAAGGTTCCATACCGTCTTGGACATTTCTTTATCGCAATCGATATCTCTGCTTTCACCGAATTGGATGATTTCAAAAAGACCACTGGAGAAATCCTAAGAACTCTTCGAAACTCCAAGAAGGCAAAAGGTCATGACAGAATATACACAGCAGGAGAGAAGGAATATGAGACCTGGCTCTATAGAAAGGACAAGGGCGTTCCTGTAAATGAAGAGCTTTATAAGGAACTCATTGCTATGAGAGATGAGCTAGGCCTTGAAGGATATGATTTTTAATTTAAAGGCATAGGAGGGGGATTACCATGGATATAAAACAAGAAGCTTTAAAGCTGCACCGTAAATGGAGGGGCAAGATAGAGGTAAAAAACACAGTAGAGGTAAACAACAGTAGGGATCTCTCCCTAGCCTATACGCCAGGGGTAGCAGAACCCTGTCTAGCCATCAAAGAGGACGTAAATCTGTCCTATGAGTATACCCGAAGATGGAATATGGTTGCTGTAATTACCGATGGAAGCGCAGTGCTGGGCCTGGGTGATATCGGCCCTGAAGCCGGTATGCCGGTTATGGAAGGCAAATGCGTACTATTTAAGGCCTTTGCCGATGTAGATGCATTTCCCCTTTGCATTAAGTCAAAGGACGTTGACGAGATCGTCAATACCATAAAGCTAATATCAGGCAGCTTTGGGGGCGTAAACCTTGAGGATATCTCAGCACCCAGATGCTTTGAGATCGAAAGAAGACTGAAAAAGGAATGCGACATACCCATATTCCATGACGACCAGCACGGAACAGCCATTGTGGTTTTGGCTGCTATGATAAACGCCTTAAAGATAGTGGGCAAGGATATTAAGGATATAAAGGTTATCGTAAACGGCTTGGGTGCAGCAGGAACTGCTATTACAAGACTACTTATGAGCATGGGCTTAAAGAATGTAATAGCCTGTGATATCCAAGGTGCCATCTATGATGGAATGGAAGGCTTGGATGAGGAAAAGGCAGCTATGGCCAAGATAACCAATCCTGAAAAGAAACAGGGTATGCTAAAGGATGTAATTGTAGGGGCTGACGTATTCATTGGCGTATCAGCACCTAATGTCTTGACTCAGGATATGATAAAGACCATGGCCAAGGATCCGATAGTCTTTGCTATGGCCAATCCGGTTCCTGAGATAATGCCAGACCTTGCCAAAGAAGCAGGAGCAAGGGTGGTAGGAACCGGCAGGTCGGATTTTGCAAACCAGATAAATAACGTACTGGCTTTCCCTGGGGTATTTAGAGGTGCCCTAGATGTACGCGCTAGCGATATAAACGACGAGATGAAGATTGCTGCAGCTCAGGCTATTGCTGATCTTATCAGTGACGATGAGCTTAATGAGGAGTATATTATCCCTGCAGCATTTGATGAGAGGGTAGCATCAGCCGTTGCAAAAGCAGTAGCTCAGGCAGCTAGAGATACTGGAGTAGCCAGAATATAGAAGACCATTTGGGATTCATAATATTTAAGGAGTGGCGTTGTTGTCACTCCTTAATTTCATTTAGCAT
>JAWLDD010000133.1:6287-6918 GCA_041686815.1 Candidatus Atribacteria bacterium
GTGATGGCAATTCCCTCAATAATCTGTCTTTGGAATATTATATAGACCACTAGGACTGGAAGCACCGCTATAATGGTTCCAGCCATTAGAAGGGGCCATTCGGTTATGTAAATTCCTTTAAAATAGTTTAGAAGTAGAGGCACAGTATAGGATTCCGGCCTATTCAAGAAGATCAGTGGATAGAGGAAGTTGTTCCATTGTCCCAGAAACACAAATATACCAAAAGCCGCTAGGGCAGGCCTGATTAGCGGAAATATTATGGTAAAAAAAATTCTTGGTATTGATGCTCCATCCACCACAGCCGCTTCTTCCAAGTCGTTGGGCAGTGACATTACAAATTGCCTGAGCAAAAAAACTCCAAAGGCATTGAAGAGAGCAGCAGGCAGGATTATGGACCAATGGGTACCCAATAGCCCTAAATTCCTCATCATTATAAAGAGGGGGATCATTGTAACTTGACCTGGGATCATCATGGTGGCCAAAAACAATATAAAAAGCGGTTTAGATCCGGGAAAGGTAAGTTTCCCGAAAGCATATGCCGCCATGGAAGCGGTGAGCAGCTGGGCAACTACGACAATTCCTGCGATATAGATGCTGTTAAAGTAAGCTCGTCCAAAGGGTAAAGCCTGAA
>JAWLDD010000134.1:0-6895 GCA_041686815.1 Candidatus Atribacteria bacterium
AAAATCGTACTCACAAGAGAAAAAGCTATGGAGCTGTTAAAGGAATTCAATCAAAATGACAGCCTAATCAAACATGCACTATCAGTTGAGGCAGTTATGATTCATTTTGCCGAACTTTTTGGCGAAGATAAGGAAAAATGGGGAATTATAGGATTAATCCATGACCTTGACTATGAAAAATATCCTGAAGAGCATTGCACCAAGACCAGAGAGATATTGGAAGCCAGAAACTGGCCGGAAGACTATATACATGCCGTAGTCAGCCATGGATGGGGAATTTGCTCTGATGTTGAGCCTACGGAAAGAATGGAAAAGGTTCTGTACGCCATCGATGAATTGACGGGTTTGATTACTGCCACCGCCTTGATGCGACCCAGCAAAAGCATATTGGATTTAACCGTTAAGTCAGTAAAGAAAAAATGGAAACAGAAGAATTTTGCAGCAGGAGTGGATAGAAGCATTATAGAAAAAGGTGTCGAGATGCTGGGAATGGAGTTGAGCCAGGTTATAGAAGAAACCATCAAAGGCATGCAAAAAGTTGCCCATGAGATTGGCTTGAAGGGAAATATTTATGAATAAGGCGTGAAATATAGTTTTCATAGTAACCTTTGTCAATATAATAATCGCTATTAAGGGAAAAATAATAGCGATTATATTATTGAGGAGGAATTCTGTGAGCCATCATCAAAAGGAGATAAAGGGAATAGACAGTAAAGACGAACTGAAGTTGGCCAATGAGCGTCGAATAGAGGAACTGATCAATATTAACAACCGCTATGTTCGAACTCAAAGGCATTTGGAACAGTATTCTGATATTTCCGATCCTGATAATCTGAGGCATGCTTCTAAAATACAAGAGGAGCGGGAAAACAGAATGGAAAACCTGAAAAATATAATCGCATACGGAAAGCATGAAGAGGTTGATGAAGTGGAGAACCTCAAGAAAAACCTTGAATACACTGATGGTTACTTGGAGAACAATGCTTCACGTATGGACGAATTCACGCTGGATAAGTCTAGGGAAAAGCAATCCCATAGAAGAGAACAGCTGGAATTTCTAGATTAAAAAGCTCCCGCTTAGTGCGGGGCTTTTTATTTAGAAATTATAAATATACATATAATTGTAATGCATATCTAGGGATTTTGTTCTATAATAGATAGAAAAGCTAAAACTTTCTTGCTTTGCTGGTACGAGACATCAATTTTTGGAAAGGTTGAACAATGAACAATATTTTAAACGGAATAAAAGGCGCTATTTTCGACTTGGACGGGACTTTGGTTGACTCAATGGGTGTATGGACCAATATAGATGTTCAATTTTTGAAAAAAAGAGGCATAGAGGTGCCCTTGGGCTTATCAGAGTCCATCCGAGGTCTAACCTTTGAAGGCTGTGCCAGATATTTTAAGCAGCAATTTGGCTTGCCTGAAACAATTCATGAGATAATGGACGAGTGGAATGAGATGGCAGTAAATGAGTATATGTATAATGTGAAGCTTAAATCAGGTGCAAAGGAGTATCTCGAATACTTAAAGGACAAGGGCATAAAGATAGCCTTGGCCACCACTAACATTCCCCGGCTGTTAATGGCAACCTTAAAAAACAATCAAATCTTGCACTATTTTGACTCTATAACAACTGTGGCTGAAGTTGAGCGAAACAAAAACTTCCCTGATATTTTTGTATTAGCTGCTGACAAGATAGGGGTAGAGCCCAGTAAATGCATTGTGTTCGAAGATATACTTCCTGCGATACGTAGTGCAAACAAGGCGGGGATGATGACTGTGGGAGTATATGATCCCCATTCAGAATACGAGATGGAAGACATTAAAAGGCATGCAGACCTGTTCATATATGATTTTCATTGTCTGATAGAATAGAGGGATTATGTTGAATCGATTTCAATTAAAGCTGTTGATGCTGCTCTTTATGGTTATAGACCATATAGGGCATTTTATCCTCGATACTCCCATATGGTTTAACTATATAGGCAGGGTAGTTGCCCCAGTTTTCTTCTTCTTGTTGGTAGATGGTTTTTTTCATACCAGCAATAGATATGAATATGCTAAAAGGTTGATGGTAGCAGCGGGAATAATGACAACGGGAAATTCAGCGGTTTCCCTGTTATCTTCCATGATGGAAAAGACTATGACTCCATTTATGTATCTTATATCCATTGTATTGATAATAGTCCCAGCTGTAGTGACCTTAATCACCTATAAAGCTTCGCCATATCATGGAAGAAGGCTACTCTCTACTGGCATGCTACTGGCCTTAACTCCTCTTCTGTTTTACGACTTTATTGGGCTGACAAACAATATATTTCTGCCCATGGCTTTATGTATAATGATGTTAAACACCATTGAATATGGTCAAATGGCTGAAAACAGAGCTTCGAATACCCTTACGGTACTAGGAATACTGCTGATAACATCCTTTACGGAAGGCTCTCTGATGACTTCATTTATGGTGCTAATCTTTTATTACTTTAGACAAAACAGGAGAATGATGATCATCTCTTATACAGTGCTATCTCTGCTATTTGCATTGGGAGATCTTAGTTATCAGGGACTCTTTGTGGAAAACTATCAATGGATGATGATATTTGCATTGCCCTTTTTCTTTGCCTATAATGGTAAAAAGGGTAGGGACATAAAATATCTATTCTATGGATTCTATCCACTTCATATTTGGGTACTCTATATTTTGGGATTTTATGGTGGCGCATGATATCTTGCTGCTGGTTAGGAGGAGAAGGATAATGGTACAAAAAATAAAAATAAGCATTGTAGGCTATGGTAATTTGGGAAAAGGTGTGGAGTTAGCTATCAGCCACAATCCAGATATGGAGCTGGTAGCGGTGTTCTCCAGACGCGATCCAAAGAGCATTAGGTTAGCAAATCCAAACACAAAATCTGTACATATATCGGAAGTTGAATCCTATAGGGATAAAATAGATGTGATGATACTCTGTGGCGGATCGGCAACGGATCTGCCTGAGCAGGGACCTTACCTGGCTAGGATGTTTAATACGGTGGACAGCTATGATACTCACGCTAGGATTCCGGAATATTTCGCTATAATGGACCAGTCAGCCAAGGAAGGATCAAAAGTCAGTATGATTTCAGTGGGATGGGACCCCGGGCTTTTCTCCATAAATCGTCTCATGCAAGAAGCTGTTCTGCCCAAAGGGAATACCTATACATTTTGGGGCCGTGGGGTAAGCCAAGGCCATTCCGATGCAGTTAGAAGGATACCAGGTGTTAAAGATGCCGTTCAATATACCATTCCTATGGAAGAAGCCCTAGACAGGGTTAGGAAGGGTGAAAATCCGGAGCTATCTACTAGGGAGAAGCACCTTAGGCATTGTTTTGTGGTGTTGGAACAAGGAGCCAATAAAGACGAAATCGAGCAGCAAATAAAAACCATGCCCAACTACTTTGCAGATTATGAAACAGAGGTAACCTTTGTGAGCCAAGAGGAACTAAGAGAAAATCATTCGGGAATGCCCCATGGGGGAAGGGTTATCCGCAGCGGTATAACCGGTGTGGACAACCAACACAATCAAATAGTAGAGTTTTCCTTAGATCTGGACAGCAACCCTGAGTTTACCGGCAGTGTGTTGACTGCCTATGCTAGGGCTGTATACAGGATGAGTAAAGAGGGTCAGGTTGGGGCTAGAACGGTATTCGATGTTCCGCCAGCTTACCTATCCATAAAAACACCTGAAGAATTGAGAAAGGAATTGCTATAGCAAGAAAATATTAGCCTTCTCACATTCTTCGATGATTTCATCAGACCAAACCGAAGCTTGAACTTCACCAATATGAGCCTTAGCCAGAAAGAACATACACATTCTAGATTGCCCTATTCCTCCGCCTATGGTGTAGGGCAGTTTTCCTGCCAGTAGGTCTTTGTGGTAATCCATGGACAATCTGTCTTGGCATCCCGTCAATAGAATCTGTTCTCTAAGGCTCTTTTCGTCCACTCGGATACCCATAGAGGACAATTCCATGGCTTGATCTAGGACAGGATACCAAAATAGTATATCTCCGTTTAAGTTCCAATCGTCATAATCAGGAGCCCTGTCATCATGAGGCTGCCCTGATTTTAGGGTATGTCCGATTTGCATCAGAAAAACTGCTCCCTTGGATTTTGTTATCTCATTCTCCCTTTCCTTAGGCGATAGTTCAGGGTACAGATCCTCCAGCTCTTGACTGGTTATAAAGAAAATGTCCTCGGGCAAAAATGCTTCTAATTGTGGATATATTCCACATATATAGGTTTCAGCTTTCTTAAAGACACGGTATATCTTTCTTACTGTGGTCTTTAGGGTGTCCATATTTCTTTGGGATTTGGCTATAACCATCTCCCAATCCCATTGGTCCACATATATGGAATGAAGATTGTCAAGCTCCTCATCCCTGCGAATGGCATTCATGTCAGTATAGAGCCCTTCCCCTTCATCAAATCCATATCTTTTTAAGGCGAACCTTTTCCATTTTGCCAAGGAGTGAACAATCTCGGCATTTCCTCCGATGTCCTTTACTTCAAAGGAAACTGGTCTTTCAACGCCGCTTAAGTTATCGTTGAGTCCGGTTTCAGGCCTTACGAACAGAGGAGCAGACACTCTGGTAAGGTTTAGTTCAGCTGCCAGCTGTCTCTCGAAGTAATCCTTGAGAAATTTAATGGCGGCCACCGTCTGTCTGATATCCAGTTTTGATTTGTACTCTGGTGGAAAAAAAGTTTTGCTCACTGTTTGCATAAAAGTATGAACCCCCTAGAAAATTATAACTCAGATTATAACACTGTTGGACATGAAAGGCCAGTATTTTTTCTATTCCCTGAAGATTTTTAAGACCACCTCAGTCCCTTGGGATAGTGATTCTTAAGTATCCCATTGGATGCTTTGCCCCATCCAATGGAATAGCCATTCACCATTACCAGCACCCATCCCTTGTAGTTTTCTGGAACCGGGATTGATTCACCTCTCAAATAAGCTTCCATAGAAGGAGAAGATGAGTCAAAGGATATACTTTGCTTTATATGGCTTTCATTCAAAGATAGAGCAAGGGCATGGGAAGGCTCAAACCGCTTTTTCATAAAGGTACCCAAGTGCCATCCTGGTCTAATTACCTTTAATCCTTTCAAGGAGGGGATGCCCTTGGAAGGAAGCCAGTATAATTGTTGTCCAAACTTAATAAGGCTTTCCTTTACAGCAGTTTTCAAATATCTATTGGCAAATTCCATATAATATTTCATGTCATCTTTGGAAAGTTCAAGCTTTCTTGATTGGGCATCTTCAAAAGTCGTACGGATGGGAGGGGTTTCCCATCCATCCTTTTTCCTCATGACAGCTATAAAATGACCTTCACCTTGTAGTCTATGAGGCCATAACCTTATGGTTTGGTCTACATTGACCTCTTTGGTCTCGGTCCATTGAATTCTACCTCTGTCAAAGCCTTCAAAGGATATGGGACTATCTATCAGTTCAAAATCATTGTATTTTGTGAGAAATCTTTCTATAACCCTTTCGTTTTCTTCTGGAGAGAAGGTACAGGTAGAATAGACCAGTATTCCTCCAGGAGCAAGCATCTTTTGGGCATCATCTAAAATGTCTAACTGTCTTGCTGCACACATAGTCACGTTATTGGGACTCCATTCATCGCAGGCCAGAGGATTTTTCCGGAACATGCCTTCTCCAGAGCATGGAGCATCCACCAGAATGCGATGAAAATACCCTACAAACCGACTAGCCAGACTTGATGGGCTTTCATTGGTAACTATGGCGTTTTTTATGCCCATTCTCTCAATGTTCTGGGATAGAATTTTAGCTCTGGAGGGATGTATCTCATTGGATATAAGTAGCCCTGTATTTTTCATTGCAGCTGCTATATGGGTAGATTTTCCTCCCGGAGCAGCACAAAGATCTAGCACCTTTTCCCCTGGACGGCTATCTAAGACATAGGATACTGCCATAGCGCTGGGCTCTTGAATATAGTAAAGCCCTGCTTCATGATAGGGGTGTTTGCCAGGCTGGTCGGGATGGGAATAATAGAATCCATCCTCAGTCCAAGGAACTTTGTCCAGTTTAAAGGGAGAAAAACTTAAAAAATTCTGTATATCTATCTTCAGGGTATTAATCCTGAGTGCCGAAATCCTATCCTGGTTATAGCTGTCTATAAACTCATCATATTCAGAGTCCAATAGGCTTTTCATCTTATTTTTGAACTCGTTGGGTAGTTTGATCATATCATCACCTAGTTTTTTTCTCATTATAACATACATTATATCCAATAAAGTCAATGGATTGACACGATTATTTTGACTGTATTTAATTGATTTAGATAATCCATAACCATAAAATAGCATTCAATAAACACTTATCCATTGAATAAGAATATACAGATTTTCGTTCTGATAGCTATCAATATTAGGTCTAGTTTTGTTTTATTAAAGGACATTTCCGCAAACATTTCCAGAGAGGTAGGGGTAGAATTGTTTGAATATAGATCCATGGAATTAATAGATGTAGATGAGAATATTTGTTTGTTATCACATCTTGCTATGGATGTCGAAGATGTACACACCCATGATTTCATAGAGATTGAATATATCTGGAAAGGCAGTGGCTATCAAATAGTAAACGGCGAGTCCTATTATGTAGAGAGGGGAGATATTATACTCCTTAATGTAGGGGATAAGCACACCTACAAGCCTAACGGGGAGATGGGGGTAATAGATTGTCTTATAAATCCTAGATTTTTTAGCTCTGGCCTTAGCACCGATGATGCAGTGGATGTTCTAACTTTGTCCCTTTTTAAAGAGTTCCGTAAAGATGTGGATAAGTTGACTCCAAAGATCAGTCTTTCCAAGCAGGATATGCTGGATGTGGAG
>JAWLDD010000135.1:0-1334 GCA_041686815.1 Candidatus Atribacteria bacterium
CAGTTTTGTCGGGGGGAAAGTATAAAATCATTTTTATCTTTTTCATTTCTTCACCACCATATCCTTTAATGGGTTGAACTTTCTGTCCTTAGGCATAGGATGAATGGGTTGCTGCAACAAGAATTCACCTTTTTCTATGCTCTCCTTTAGGAGATTGGCTATCTCCCTAGCTCTGTTTAGGCTAGACAGAGGTGCAGTATGAACTTTCTTACCATTTAGCTCTATGCTTCCACTGCGCAGCTCTTGATAGTTTACCTTTCTCAAAGTAGGTTTAGATCTTCTTGGAACACTATAGTCCACTACATTTGTGTAGATATCCCTATTGGTAACGGATAAAAACTCCATCATCTCTTCATCCAAGACAGGAATGGGTATACCTATACCTACAAACATGGTTGTTCCATACCTTTGAAAACTAGCTGCCCTTAGATATCTGGAGCTCATCTCCTTCAAATCTCCGATAACCGCTAGGGTAGCTCCCGAATACATGGTGGTATCTTCATCTATTTTTTCTTTGTTGAGTACAAATTGGGTTCCTTCCCAAGCTATATACCCTTGTGCTCCGCCTAGAAAGATTCTAGTACCTATACCTATGGTTCTTAGTTCAGGATCATTTAGCAGAGGACTCAACTCACCGGATGTTGAATACGTCACATTTCCGCATTGGGGCAGTAGTGTCCCCATGTAGGTATCTATTATATGATCAGAGGTATTTGTGGCTGCACTATAATTCTGATATACATTCCTTGGGTTAAAGAGATAGGCCTGGTTTAAATCCTCCAAGGTAATATAGGTATCTATATCCAGCCTTGGATAGCAGTCGGTTCCGTAGGATTTCGCTACAAGCCTAACCTGTTTCCCATCCACCAGATCTTGGATAACATGAGCTCCTCCGTACTCCATACCTCTGGTCTCCGATAGCTCGGTGGCCCCAATATAGGTATCTACCGCGGCTAAGCCTCCATAGGCTGGTACATCATTTAACCAGATTTTGCTCATACGAATGGGCGGATCCGAATGACCAAAGTTTATAAAGGCGCCGCTGGAGCACATAGGCCCGAAGGTGGCGGTAGTTACCACATCTACTTCACGTGCAGCTTCCTTTATGCCCTTTTCCTCCACTATTCCAATAACTTCTTCGGCGGTAGCTACCACTACCGTACCATTTCGTATCTTCTCATTGATTTCGTCAAAGGTTTTGCCCATACAATCCCTTCCCCCTTAAATATTTTATGTTGATATTTTACCATTATATTGGTGGGGGGAAGAACCGACATTCATAAAGGGCTATTCGGAAAAAACCATGGGAGAGGCATTCACCGAACAGGGCTTTG
>JAWLDD010000135.1:1344-6842 GCA_041686815.1 Candidatus Atribacteria bacterium
CCATTATATTGCTGCAAGTTTTGCTAAAATCTTGTTGCTGCGTTCAATAAATCTCATCATCTTTTCAGCATCTAGCGGTTTGTGCGATATTAACGCCAAATCATAGATATGTTGACATATCATTTTTACGTCTTGATCCTTGGATTTATCCTCGGACAATTTCAAAATGGATTGCACCAGGTTGCTGTTTCTATTTATTACTAATGTTTCTTCTTTGGGAAAAGGATTGTTAATCCCCATATCCCCAAATCTTGAGGCTATCTCTTCCCTCCTTCTAGACTCCTCAGACAGCAGAATGACAGCCGGAATATCTACGTTTTTGAGGCTTTCCACCTTGATTTTTACATCATCGTTGTCCATTGCTCCTTTAAAGAGCTTTTCCAAGGCTTTATCGGTTTTTTTATTGCTCTTCTCCTCATCCTTGTCTTGTTCTTCCTTCAAGCTGTCGGAGATATCAGCATCCACCCTCTTGAATTTGATAGAGGATTCATGCATCTCCAAGAAAGAAATAAAGTGGGTATCGATAATGTTGTCCAAATATACGGCATCCAAGCCATTCTCTTTAAACATACGAATATATTGGGATTGCTGGGTTTTATCGCTTACGTAGAATACCTGGTTCTCATTTTGGTCCTTGTTTTTATCCAAATAATCCTTCAGGGTAATGTATTCATCGTCAAGGGTTTTAAATAATATAAAATCCTTTACCCTTTCATAGAACTTGTGATCCCTCATACATCCGTATTTGATGAAGGGATTGATATCATCCCAGTACTTCTCATAATTCTCCCTCTCATTTTTAAACAAGGATGACAACTTATCTGCTACCTTTTTGGATATGTGTGCAGATATCTTTTGAACGTATCCATCATTCTGCAAAAAGCTTCGAGATACGTTCAGAGGAAGATCCGGGCAATCAATGGTACCCTTTAATAGCATCAAGAACTCCGGGATAACTTCCTTTATGTTGTCAGCAACAAAGACCTGGTTACTGTATAGCTTAATCTGACCCTCCAAGGTATCAAACTGATTGTTCAGCTTGGGAAAATACAGTATACCCTTTAGGTTAAAGGGATAGTCAACGTTTAAATGAATCCAAAATAGAGGCTCCTTAAAATCATAGAATACCTTCTGATAGAACTCCCTGTATTCCTCATCGGTACAATCATTGGGATGCTTGAGCCACAGAGGGCGAGTATCGTTTATAGGCCTGGGGTCCTCCTTATCCTTCTCATCCTTTTTGGCCTTTAGATCTTCAAAATAGATCTCAACGGGGAGGAAACGGCAGTACTTATTTAGGATCTCATTGATTCGATAGCTCTCCAAGAATTCCTTGCTGTCCTCTGCAATGTGTAGGGTAATGGTTGTCCCTCTTGAAGTCCTGGAATCCGAAGGCTCCATACTGTATTCCATTCCAGTTTTACTGACCCAGCGAACCGGTTCCGCTCCCTCTTGCCAGGATAGGGTATCAATTTGAACCTTTTCAGCTACCATAAAGGCTGAATAAAATCCTAGCCCAAAATGACCGATGATTTGACTTTCCTCGCCGGGCTGATCTTTATATTTCTCTAAAAACTCTTGGGCACTGGAAAATGCGACTTGGTTTATATATTTCTTTACTTCATCGGCAGTCATGCCTATGCCATTGTCTATGACCCTTATAATGCTATTTTCTTTATCCAGTTGCACTATTATCTTAAATGAAGGTTGTCCTTCAATATTGGCTTGTCCTATATCCGACAGCCTTTTGAGTTTTTGGATTGCATCGCAACCATTGGACACTAGCTCACGAAGGAAAATATCCTTGTCCGAATACAGCCATTGCTTTATTATAGGGAAAATATTCTCGGTATGAACAGCTATATTTCCGCTCTCTCTAAACATGTATATTCCTCCTAGCTTTTTTGTCTATTTTTATTTTACACCAGATATACCAGTTGTCAAGAAAGACGGCATAGCAAGAATCCCGCTATGGCGGGATTCTTGAACCAATTTCTTGCCTATCTATTCTTCCACAATATCTATCTTTCCGAAAACTACATTGGCCTCTATGGTCAGTACCGGGTCATCCTCACCCATCCTATAGGTATGATCCCCAAAAACGATGGTAGACCCGTCAGGCGTGTTACCACTACCAAAAGCAGAATTCACCTTTACTATAGTGGGTATTTCAGGGTTAAGCTTTACCAGGGCATTGCCAAACACCGTGTTAATTTGGAGGTTACCCTTTAATTCATCCTTAGGGACATTTGTAAGATCTACGACCATATTGCCGAACACTACATTGTAATCCCTTTCGTGTTTAGTCACCTGAATGGAACCTTCGGAAAAGATCATATTGGACCTATTCCTAACTGCAGGTCCACCAATCAGCATGGATATTCCCAATGCCAAGAACAAAACACCAAAAATTATCCTAGGCAGGGAGATATTCAGCTTAAATTGGTATTTTATGATCATTAGTACTCCTATGCCAATTAGGAAGATCCCCCAAAAATAGCTTTGTGTGGCTCTCATGATACGACCCCCATCTTCTTATATTTATTTATTAAGCCGGTACGAAAACGTCCCGGTATTATAAATCCCATCTAGTACATTTTAAAATAATTCACGGCATTGTAGAAGCATATATCCTTGACCATCTTCCCCAATAGATCCATATCCTCGGGAACCTCACCTTTATCAGCCCACTCACCGATGATATTACATAGTATCCTACGGAAATATTCATGTCTGGTGTAGGACAAAAAGCTCCTAGAATCGGTAAGCATCCCTACAAAACGACTTAAAAGACCCACGTTGGCCAGTATCTTCATCTGCTCTTCCATGCCATCTCTCTGATCGTTGAACCACCAGGCAGATCCAAACTGTATCTTGCCAGGGATTCCATGCCCTTGGAAATTGCCTGCCATAGCAGCAAGGACGTAGTTATCCTTGGGATTTAAGGTATACAATATGGTACGGGGCAATGCATTCTCCATTTCCAGTGAATCCAGAAAACGAGACAAGGGATAGGCAATGCTATGGTCATGGATTGAATCAAATCCAGTGTCTGGTCCCAACTCTCTGAATCTTCTTGTGTTGTTGTTCCTTAGAGCGCCAATATGAAGCTGCATAGTCCATCCCTGTTTGGCGTAGGCTTTACCCAAGAAATGTAACACAGCGGTTTTGAATGTATCTACTTCTTCCCTGCTTTTTATGCCTTCACTTCGCCCTTGGTTAAAGATATCATCTAGCTGTCTTTTACTTCCTTCTCTATAGGGAATGTATTCCAAACTATGGTCCGATAGGCGGCAACCTTTTGAATGGAAATAGTTAATCCTATCCTCTAAAGCTTGTAGGTAATCCTCAAAAGTATCCAGTTTTCTACCAGTAATTGTTTCTAAAGTGTTGACCCAATCTTTGAATGCTTCCTTGTCTATATCCATTCCCTTGTCTGGACGGAAGGTAGGTAACACCTTGACGTCAAAATCTTCCAATTCCCCAATCTTTTGGTGATACTGTAAGTCATCCAAGGGATCATCGGTAGTACATATCAGCTTAACATTGGATCTCTTTATAAAGCCTCTAGCTGTAAATCCTGGCTGGTTCAGCTTTTCGTTGGTTTTTTCCCATATCATTTGTGCTGTATCTTCATTAAGTTGATCATAGATGTCAAAATATCTTCTAAGTTCAAGGTGAGTCCAGTGGTATAGGGGGTTTCCTATGGTATAAGGGAGGGTTTTTGCCCAGTGCATAAACTTCTCATAATCGGATCCATCGCCAGTTATATATTTTTCATCAATTCCATTGGCTCGCATAGCCCTCCATTTATAATGATCCCCATAAAGCCATACCTCGGTTATATTATTGTACCGCTTATCCTCCCATATCTCCTTGGGGTCTAAATGGCAGTGATAATCAAAGATAGGCATATCCTTTGCGTAATCATGATACAATTTGATAGCTGTGTCATTATATAATAAAAAATTATCATTCATAAACTTATCCATTTTTCTCATGGGTTAATAACCCAATCCCTCCTATCTCTCATTAGGATGCTAAGACAAATATCACTTATAATTTATCACTCCTAGGCAATTAAATCAAACCTTTATTGGTAAAAATCTTTAGCATTAGCATTTTTCTCCCAAAAGAATATTATCCACATTTTCCACAGCCAAAAACAGTACTTATTCACAATTTTTTTATAGGCTTTTCCTGAATATCACCATAAATTATCCACATTTTTATCCACACCTATGGATAAGTTATGTAAAGTAATTGTGATTTGTCCAAAAAGAAAGGAAGTTATCCACAAAAATCATTGATTTCTATCCTTTTGTGGATAATTTTGTGGATATTCTGTTCTTTTACTGTGGAATTTGTTATTTTATCCACAGATTTGTCCAATAATATGCAAGTTTCCTTCTTTCACATTGCTTTTTCTATAATCATAGAAAATTTCCACAGGTTTTACACAGGGCAACTTATGCCAATAGATTAAATAGGAAGGATTATTCAGCAGTGTTGACTTTGTGTGAAATAATAATTATACTTTATTGAGAATGGTTTTCATTATATATCTATATCTGACAAATTTATTAGCTGTAAGGAGGCCAAACATGGGACATGAAAATATCGGCATTGCCTTTTTGCTTACACTTATAGCTGGGCTTTCCACGGGGATTGGCGGCTTGATAGTCCTCTTTATGAAAAATAGCAATCGCAAACTATTGTCAATATCCTTAGGTTTTTCTGCTGGTGTAATGATTTATATATCATTTATAGAGATTCTACAAGAAGCTAGAGACTATCTTATTTCCGGCTATGGGCCAAATAAGGGAGAACTGATTACCTTTATCTCATTTTTCGCTGGAATGGCTTTAGTAGCTTTAATTGATAAAATATTACCTGAATTCGGTGACCATCCTCGCCCCGTAAGAGATTGTGGATCTAAAAATCATGATGCAATGCACGCTAAAAGCAGGCTATTTAGGACTGGGGCACTAACAGCTCTTGCAGTGACTATTCATAATTTCCCCGAAGGTATCGCCACCTTTTTATCATCGGTTAAAAATCCGTATTTAGGCATAGCCTTAACTATGGCCATTGCTATACACAACATCCCTGAAGGCATCTCTATAGCTGTACCTATATACTGTGCGACCGAGAATAAGGGTAGAGCATTTCTGCTATCCCTACTATCAGGTCTTACCGAACCTTTAGGAGCTATCGTCGGGTATCTTGTCTTATTGCCTTTCCTCACCGATAGAGTTTTTGGTATCTGCTTTGCTGCCATCGCGGGGATAATGGTGTTTATATCCTTTCATGAGCTTCTTCCCTCCTCAAGGGAACATGGAGAAGAGCACTTATCCCTCTATGGCTTAATTGGCGGCATGGCCATAATGGCAATCAGTCTAATTATAATTTGATATTTCTTATATTTCACCTTTTATATGTATATAGCATAGTATATTTAGTGAGATGTGGTAATTTATATCTCATTGAATATACGG
>JAWLDD010000136.1:0-6773 GCA_041686815.1 Candidatus Atribacteria bacterium
CTATGTGATATAAATATGATGGAAGTGCCATTATCTCTCAATTGTTCGGTAATTCTGTAGAGCTCTTCACTCTCCCTATTGGTAAGAGCAGCGGTAGGTTCGTCCATGATGATTATCTTGGCATTGGTTGAAAGTGCCTTGGCTATCTCTACAATTTGCTGCTGAGCAACGCTTAAGGCTCCCATGAGAGTTCTTGGGTCAAAATTAGCACCAAGTTCCTCAAGCAACTTCTTGGCTTCTTCATGCATCTCCTTCCATAGAATTCGCTTGGTAGTCTTATGCACTTTTTCATGACCCATAAAGATATTTTCGGTAACGCTTAGATCGGGATAACATGTAACATGCTGATATATAGCCGCTATACCCGCCTCCTTAGCCTCCCTGGGGCTTCTAAAATTCACCCTCTTGCCATTTAGGTACATCTCGCCTTCTTCTTGAGCATGAACTCCAGTGATGATCTTGATAAAAGTAGATTTGCCAGCTCCATTCTCGCCCATTATGGCATGTATCTCTCCAGGCTTTAATTGAAAATCCACATTGTCCAAGGCTTTAACCCCAGGAAACACCTTTGTGATACCCTTTAATTCAAGAATATACTCATGCATATTATTGCTCCTGTCAGATATATATTGATTGTTTTTGTTTGTTTGATTTGTTCTTTTTTGTTCGTTTGTGTTCTTTTTATATATATTCGATATGTTTTTTATTTATCCTTCTTTTGAAAAATATTTTTTTTAAAAATTTTTTACTCTTTTTCCCCTTACTCTTTTTGTCCTCCTGAAGCAAAATACATGATCTTTTCTTGAGTTGCCTCTTCCCTATTGAATATCTTTCTGATCTCTCCGTTGAACATGACAGCAATTCTGTCGCACATGCCCATTACCTCAGATAGATCCGAGGATATCATAATGACACAGGCTCCCGATAGTACTAGTTCATTGATGATGTTGTATATATCCACCTTTGATCCTATATCTATTCCAGCAGTAGGTTCGTCTATGATAAGAATATTGCCGTTGTTAAACAGCCATTTGGCAAGAATGACTTTCTTTTGCTTTCCTCCGCTTAAATTGTCTACCATTTCATCTTCCACAGATGTGATTTCCAATCTGTCTATTAGATCCCTAGACAATCTTCTTTCAGTTGCGTTTTCAAGAAAGCCCAATCTAGAGACTCTCTTCAGGTTGGTTATAGTAATGTTGTGGGTTATGGGAGAATTCCCTATCAAACCTTCCCCTGTACCAATTCCAGTAACATAGCAGAGCCTATTTTTCTTAGCAATATGGGGGGTTATACTCTTAAATTCTTTTCCATTGATAATGATCTTCCCCTTGTAGGGGCTGTCAATTCCAAACAAAACCTTGGCAAGGGTTCTCCTGCCTGACCCGCTAAGCCCCGTTATACCGAATATTTCTCCCCTCTTTACATCAAAACTGATGTTTTCTAGCCGTCCTTCATATTCCAAATTCTCAACCTTTAGCAGGACTTCCCCCAACTTTACCTTTAACTTTGGATATCTATCATCCAGCTTTCTACCTACCATGGCTTTGACTATCTGATTGATATCCACATCATCTATAGAACAGGTCTGAATCAGCTCTCCATCCCGAAGAACCGTCACCACATCAGCTATTCTCTTTATTTCTTCAATTCTATGAGATATATAGATAATAGCCACTCCCAACTTTTTGATATCCCTTATGGTCCGAAAAAGCACTTCAATCTCCTGTTCCGTAAGGGCTGCGGTAGGCTCATCCATGATAATGATTTTTGCATTTTGGGACAGGGCTTTAATGATCTCTACAAACTTCTGTTTACCTGCACTCAATGTGCTGACAGCAGTCCTGGGATTAAGCTTCAACCCAAAATAATCAAGGTACTTTTGAGTCTCACTATAAACCTGATCCCAATCTATGAATCTACCCAACTTGGTATTTATTAGTGGCTCTCTGCCAATAAAGATATTTTCTGCAATATTAAGGTCAGGAAAAAGCCTCAATTCTTGATAAATCATGGCTATTCCCAGATTTTGTGCCTGTTTTGGGGTTTCTATATTCACGCACTTTCCATCTATTAGGATTTCCCCTGATTCTGGAGTATATAGTCCTGCAAGAATTTTCATAAGAGTTGTCTTGCCTGCACCGTTTTCTCCAATAAGTGCGTGGACTTGACCTCTATCTGCAAAAAAATCTACGTCCTTAAGGACAATATTATCATTAAACTTCTTAGTGATTTTTCTCATCTCGAGTGACCTAATCATCCGAATCCCCCTCTATGATACTGGATATTTAGACCCTATAAGGTGGGTAGGTTTAATCGAATTCAAAAGCTGTATACAGCTTGATGCCCTGTTCGAAATAATACCTTTTATACTCGGAGGGAACTTGCTTATTGGTCACTACCTTGGATGCAACAGACAAATCCCCCAGTTTTGCAAAGGCTGTATTGTTAAACTTTGTATAATCAGCAACTATAATAATGTCATTGGATATTTTTCTTACAGCCTGCATGACCATAACTTCCTCATAACTGCCCAGAGTATAGCCTGATTCAAAGCTTACTCCCTTTACACCGATAAATGCCTTGTTTATGTTGATTCCTTTCAATGCTTCAAGGGCAAATCCGCCAACTAGGGTAGAGGTAGACTGTATCAGGTCCCCTCCTGTCACAATGACTTTTATCCCTACCTTGTCCTTGAGCTCATATCCAATTAGCAAATCATTGGTAACAATAGTAATTCGCTTGTCCTTAATATTTTTAGCTATTTCCAGGGAAGTAGTTCCGGGACTTAAGAAGATTGCATCTTCGTCCTCCACCAATTGGGAGGCAATCTTGCCTATCATCTTTTTCTCTTCACTTATCCCTTCAATTTCGATATTAGAAGATGAAGCTATGATGTCTTCGTTTAAAACGGCTCCACCGTAGGTCTTAATAAGGAATCCCTCTCGTTGGAGCTTATCTAAATCCCTTCGAATGGTAACTTCAGTAACAGAGAATAAATTGCTAAGCTCAACTACATCTACGCGTTTTTCCTTAAAAAGTATCTCCTTTATCTTGTTTTGTCTCTCTATAGCAAACATATTAGCACTCCTCACAACTCACAGCCAAAATTAGTATCATATCAATATAATAAAGCTCCTATATGTATGGTTTATGTTCACTTATGTTTTTTTATATCTGAAAATGTATATTATACTTATATCTATTGGCATTAATATAACTTAAATTATATCATATTCACAAACAAAAAGAATCATAAAATAGAGCATGAGCTCTATTTAAACATGATTAATCTATGAATATAAAAAAAGAAGGAGAACCCTATGGTTTGCCTTCTTCTATAATATTATTTTCTCTTTTTACGGCCAACCCCTATACCCAAAGCTATTAATCCGCTGCCTGCCCCGTAGAAAATCATTGGTGCTATCTCTCCGGTCTTGGGGAGGGTAGGTTCTTTTGGATCTTCAGGTTTAGGATCTTCAGGATCAGGTTGGTTGGCTTGAGCTGTGAATATCCATTTTACATCTACATTCTTTTTTTGAAACTCGTTGCCTGTTTCAGGACCGGGGAGATGGACTATTGCTCTCAATTCTCTACTTTCTTTTTTATCGATGGTGCCTAAACTTATTTCAGCTGCAGCAAATTCCATCATCGATCCTGAATATATCTGTTTATCACCAAGATATACCGTCAACATAAGCTGTTTAAACAGGTCAGCTTCATCTTCCTTTGGAGCTGATCCCAATCGCTGGGTTCTAAGAAATAGTTCAAAGGGCAATACATATTTGTTCTTTATGGTCACTTTGGCTTCAAAGGTATCTCCCGGATTTAGGTTGGTAAAATCAAATAATCTTGAAGAAGTTGGAATGACCTCTAGTCCAATCTCCTTCCCTACCAGTTCCAAATCCTCGGCATAACTTATATTCATGCCATAAGAGATGATATTTCCTAAAACTAATAAAAGTACGCCCAGGATTATTGTAGTCTTTTGTAATATACCATTTCCATTCATTTCTTCCCCCTCCTTTGAAGGGTTATAGGGAGTAGATAACCCCCTATGGATCTATACAATTACTAAACAGATTTAAGATGCTTCGTTGAGTATATTGTTGAACTCCTCTTCTGTTAAATCCTCAAAGCCCTCTATAGACTTGAGAACTTCGTAAGTTAATGATTGGTCTGAGTCTTGATCTAGGTCTAGGTCCGCATTTAGTTTTATGCCTGGGATTTGTCCCCATTTATAGAGTATTGCATTATTAGACGCTTGGATAGCCTCTGCCTTTACCATTAGCGTAAACTTAGCTCCTTGGTACTCGTTACCCATTTTCCACCCATCAAACCAAACCTTTGTAATTACAGGGCTTGTTTTAGATCTACTACTTAACTTGTACCTATAATAGTACCATCCATTGTATTCAAACCAATCCCCTTTAAAGTCCTTGTGCCACTTTGATGGGGCATTATACTTAGCTGGATCTTGCCCATGCTTGGGGAACATTTTCTTGCCATTTTCGTCTACCCAAGTGGGTATCAATTTAACCCTCACATATGCAGTTTTACTTCCCTCGTTTTCAATTTTTACCTTTTTCTCGTAGCAATCGCCCGGGTTAACATTCTCTGCATCTTCGAATTTGTCTTCGTGAATTCTAATTTTAACGGTGCCTGCTTCGAACTTGTTCTCTACCTCCGCATTGGCAGTGAACCATGCCATGGTTCCGCCACCTACCAATAGTGCCACTAGGGCAAATGCCGTTAATAGCACAATTTTCTTTTTCATGATAGTCCCTCCATTTATTTTTTGATTTATTTTCAATAGGTTTTTCCTATTGATTCCATCTTTGACCTGGTGTAAATGGTAATTCTTCTAGTCCCCATACATACTTCCAAGCTTCATGTGTTGCCTGGACTGCCTCTGCGACTACCTTTAGAGTGAATGTTTCGCCAGCATATTCATCACCCAATTCTTTAAAGGTGATGCTCTTTAGCAATGGACTAGTTGTTTGTCCTTCAGATAGAAGATACTTGAAATAGAAATATCCGTCTTCTTTTCTATTATCCACCCAGTTGTTTTGAAAATTTTTCGCAAAGTTAAGTTTTACATTCGATACAGGCAGGCTCGGATTGCTCCACTGGGGTATAAGTCTAACCCTTATGTATGTATCCTTGGAGCCTAAACTCTTGATGTATACCTTTTTGTTATATGTCTGTACTTTTGCATTTGATATATCTTTAAATCCAGGCTCTATAACTTGCACCTTCACTGTGCCTAATTCGAATTCATTTACAACTGGATCTGGAGTTGATGTAAACCATGCCATGGTATTGCCTGCCATGAGCATGGCTAGCAATAAAACCACCGATAAAACCATTATCTTAGTTTTCATTTCCTTCATTCCCCATTACAAATTTATTCGCTCCCTTGTTGGGTGGTCTCTAACCCCTTTCTTTGCCTATGTAATAGCTTAGGTACCAATATCCAAGCTGCACCCAATATCAACAACGTGGCTATCCCCTGGCCGGTACTTATAAAGCTAAACATTACACCAATGAAGGGTATGGTAAATACTACTTTGCCTATTACCTTTTGAGCCTCTAGGGGCATGGGATCATTAGTCTCATTGGCATCTCCTCTGGTTATGAAAGACTGTCCCTGCTGCTGAACTTCCACTACCCTATGGGTAACCTTTACGGAGTTGGTAGATCCATAGTATGTAATTATGTCCCCTTCTTTTATTTCCTGAGGTTCCATTTCCTTCACAATAATCATTGAGCCAACTTTGATGGTGGGGCTCATACTGCCGCTATCCACGATATAGATCCTATGACTTAATAGAGCAGGCTCCTGGCCTGTAAGTCTGGACTGTGCTGTGATGAATATTAGCCCTACCATTACTATCATGAACATAGCAAACAGTATATTCTCCATTATCCTAATAAGCTTTTTTATCCCATTATCCTCTTGTTCATCTCTCTTATTCATCCCCAGATTCCACCTTAAAGCTATTTTCCTTTACATCCTCATGATAAAACCAGCTATTGTTATGGACTTTATTTTCTATGACCACCTCTACTTTTGGCGTATCTTCAGAGATCTCTATCAAAGAGCCATTACCCTTTATAGACTTATAGTTCATAGGCACTATTTCTTCGATCCTATATTGACCATATTCCAATCCATTAAGGGTCACTGATTGCCCGGGTGCTAGGGATACGGTATACATCTTCCCTTCTGGGCCATATATAAAGATGTCAAATATGCGAGATGATCCTCTCGATGGAGCTTTGCTCAACTTCTTTGTTATTGTTAGCTCCCCTGCTTCGACCTTCTTATAGATGAAGACTATTTTTGCATAAGCAACACTTATAGTGCCTTTTTTATCTATTGTTATAGGAGTTACTGTCCCAGATAGAGCTCCCTCATCTAAGTCATCTATCCCTATATCATTTAGCCTTTCGCCGTTATGGTAAACCTCTATATCTGTCAATTGATAATGTTCTTCTCTATAAACAGGATAAACCTCATAGGAATAGTCGTCTTTCAAAATACCGGATTGTGTCTCGTCCAGTATTGGCTCTTCTTGGCCATACTTATGATAAACTTGTAAGAGTCTATCAATGTATACCATTTCATCTTCAATATTATGTCCTCCAGCATCATTTTCTACTTTTATAGTAACTTTAAATGGGGTAGTGAATGATGCTCCTTCAATCTTTATTACCGACCATCGATGATTAGCATTAAGTTGATTTTGATTATAAGCATATGAATCAAG
>JAWLDD010000137.1:0-6695 GCA_041686815.1 Candidatus Atribacteria bacterium
TAGAGGATATGGGCATTGATAGATACGTAGAGATAATCCAGGAAGCCTATGATACTAACTTTAAACAAAATTGATACATCTAAAAGATTTCTATTATCTCCCACATATCTAGATCCCCTTGCCCTACTATAGCACCCCTTAAATAATTGCCATTTACTGTGGTAAACCACTCTCCAGCACGATCAAACTCCGTAGTACCACCTGGATTGCGATGAGATGGTCGATAATAGAAATCTTTTAGATGTATCAATTTTGTTTAAAGTTAGTATCATAGGCTTCCTGGATTATCTCTACGTATCTATCAATGCCCATATCCTCTAATGTGCTAACATAGTTATCCCAATCGTTTTCTAGGTCAGCATCACCAGTAATAAATCGGGCATTCATCTGGGTAACAAAATCCTTAATTGTCTTTTCTAGATCTGACAGCTCATTGGATTGCTCCTCAGTAAATACAAGAGGGGGCAATACCTCAGTGTAGTCTGGTCTAAAGGGTTCATATAGTTTTGTAGCTTCATATAGTATTATCTCTAATGGCTCATCTGGATTTGCCATTTCACCTAGGCGGAACTCATCGGTTCTGGCTTGAGGCCCACTCTGTACCCAGCAATAATTCTGTACAGTTTCAGACCATGGAACTAAAAGCTTATATAAAGCATCCCTACCATGAAGGCCTATTTCACCCTCTTTTGCCCATCTCCATTCTTGATCAGGACGTCCGAATAGAGATCTCATCATGGCCTCTAGTTCATAAAAACCGTCTAGCCACTTAAATGCTAATTCGGGATTTTCACATTTATCGGTGATTACGCTATCAAATCCTGTCATATATGGATTGTAGTAGCAAGTTGGTTTTGTACCTTCAGGTCCTTGTAGAGGAGGCACTATAACATACTCCAACCACCTTCCACTCTCACCATAGAACTGTGCCATAACACCAATGTGTCCTCCGACACCTGATCCAAGAATAGGTATGTCTGGATTTTCGCCCATTTGCCTATATTGGTCTCCGTCTTGGGTAAAGGTTTCGGGGCTAATAAGGCCTTCAGCATATAAATCTCTTAAATATGATAACCCTTCTTTCCACTCAGGTTTATTGACACTGATTTCAATAACTCCATCCTTAATAAACATATTTCTGTCATTATCACAATAGATAAAGGAGTTCATAAAGAATCCTGGCAATTGAGCGAACCATCCACTTGTTGCTCCTGCAAGAGGTATTTCGTCAGCTTTCCCATTGCCGTTTGGGTCCTGTGTTTTGAATGCTTTTAGAATTTCTTTATATTCATCTAAAGTTTTAGGAACTTCTAGTCCAAGTTTATCTAACCAAGGCTTGTATATCCAAAGTTTTTGAGCCATACTACAGTGATAGCACTGATTTATATCTGGCATAGCATAGATATTGCCATCTGGGAAAGTAATGAGTCCTTCTACATAGGCCATGCTTTCATCCGCAAATATCTTTTTAATTTCAAAGCCATGCTTTTCGATCATATCATTTAATGGAATGAAAGCTCCTTGAGCTCCATATGACATAATCTGAGAAGGCGTTAGGCCAGCACTCATGATTACATCAGGGTAGTCTCCACCGGCAAGTATCAGGTTCAATTTTTCACTTCCATCTTTTACTGGTAAGGTTTCAAATTCTACATGTACATTGGTCTTTTCTTCGTACCATAGAGTAAAATCATTGGTGTTAAAATCCTCTACGGCTGCATTACCACCTATTAGCACTTTTAAATTGGCTTTTTGAGCTGTAATGGGAAACTCACCAGGAGCAGATAATCCTCCCCCGGCATCTGCTGAACTATCTACGTCATCTTTTCCGCTATCAACTTTCTGTCCATTGTCCGATGTTTTATCATCTGTAGAAGTTGGAGCCTTACTACCACAGCCAGCAAGTATCAGCACCGCTACCAGGCATAATGAAATGAATACCAGTATGCTCTTTTTCATCTTTCTTTCCTCCTTAACCTTATTTATTAACACTCATCCTAATGGATGAAATATTATCCCTTAATGGATCCAATCATAATTCCCTTTACAAAATGCTGCTGTACAAAGGGATATATCACAAGAACAGGTACGCTGGCTACAACAATCAGAGAGTATTTTAGTCGCACTTTTAATGCTTCTCTAGCCATGGCATCTCTCACGTCATACATGGCTAACTGCGAAGGTTCTATATCATTTTGAATCAATATATCTCTAAGAATAATCTGCAGTGGATACAGCCTTTGCTCTCTTAGAAAGATCATTGCATCAAAGAAGGAGTTCCAATGACCAACAGCATAGAATAAGGTATTTACCGCTATTATAGAAGCCGATAAGGGTATTACTACACTCCATACAAATCGGAAGTCTGAACATCCATCTAGTTGGGAAGCTTCTAATAGCTCATCAGGGATAGTAACCTGAAAAAAGGTACGGGTCAGTATGACGTTCCATATTCCCATGGCATTGGGTATAATCATAGCCCAACGGGTATTGAGCATCCCCAAATCCCTTACCAGTAGGTAATAAGGAATAAGACCACCACTAAACATCATGGTAAAAACAAATACAAACATCCAGAGGCCTCTCCCCAGAAAATCCTTTCTGGATAATGGGTATGCTGCCATAATAGTTAAGGTTACATTTATGAGAGTACCTGTTACCATATAGAAAAAAGAATTTAAAAAACCATATACTATACCTTTGTGATTAAATACAGCTTCATATCCTGCCAAATCCCACCCAACGGGCCACAACCAAACTTCTCCTGATATTACGGCCTTTGAAGAGCTAAAGGAAGAGCTTACCACGAAGATAAGTGGATATAGAACTATAAACAGAGCTAGAGATAAAAGAAATGTGTTGATAACATCAAATACTCGATCTGCAAATGATTCTTTTATCCTTTTTTTAGTTGCTTTCTTAGCCATACTATTTCTGGTTTCTACCATAAGCTACTACCTCCTAGCCTTTTTGCTATCTTATTAACTATGATTATCAAAAATAGACTGACTACGGATTTGAATAAACCTACAGCTGTTGGATAGGAATAGTTGACTGTTTGAGAAGCTAAACCTACCTGATATACAAATGTATCTATTACTTCCGATGTACGCATGTTCATAGGATTCTGCATGAGAAGTATCTTTTCAAAGCCTGTGTTTAATATTTGACCTGTGTTTAGTATAAGCAATATAACAGCCGTTGGTAGGATACCTGGAATATCTATATGACGTATTCTCTGGACTTTATTTGCTCCATCCACAATAGCAGCTTCATGTAATGATGGATCTATTCCCGCAAGGGCAGCTAAATACACTATTGCGCCATAACCTGTACCCTGCCAAATGCCTGACCAAACATAGATAGATTTAAAATAATCGGGAACTCCCATAAAGTTGATTCTCTCCAATCCTAGCGCTTCCCTTACAACATTTATAATACCCACTCTGGGAGACAAGAATTGTAATACCATACTTACCATTACCACAGTTGATATAAAATATGGGGCATATGTTACCATTTGCACGGTTTTTTTGAATCTGTCGCTACGGGCATAATTTAATAGAATGGCAAGTATAATTGGAAAGGGAAAACCTGCTACTAGATTATATATGCTGATTCCCAAGGTATTACTCATTAGATTCCAAAACTCATGGGAGTTAAAAAAGCGGTGAAAATGCTTAAAGCCTGCCCAAGGACTTGCATTAATACCTAATGTAAACTTATAATCCTTGAAAGCTATCTGTGCTCCGTACATAGGTACATACTTGAATACTATCACGTATATTAGTGGAAGCAAAAATAACGCATAGAGCTGCCAACACTTCTTTAGGTCTAGGATTCCTTTTGATAGGCCTCTTTTTCTATTAGTGTTTACCATACTCCCATCCCACCTTATCATCTTTCTATTAGTAATATTATTCTAGTTTTGTTGATGTAATTCTAGCACCAGAAATTTACTGTGTAAATATTCTTTATTTTTACACTATTCATTTTTTTAGAGGTTTTCATATAGCGTGGTTATATTCCAATTAACAATATTTTATGAACATACACTTTTTAAGATTTGCTCCAAAACTAGATTTTGTTGAGCTGTCTATACTTTCCAGGTGTGATATCAAACCTTCTTTTGAAGGCACGACAAAAGGAATTAGAGGAATTGTATCCTACGTCGTATGCGATATTTTCTATTGAACGATTGCTTCCTATTAGTAACTTCGTGGCTTGATCCATACGAATTTCCTCTAAGTAATTTGAAAAATTGGTTTGAAATTGTTCTTTGAAGAACAGAGATAGATAGGCAGGAGAATAATTGAATTTTTCAGCTAGCATACCTAAGGATAGATCCCTATCCTCATAATTGCATTTTATATACTCGTCTATTTCAAGCATTAGTCTCATATTCTGACTTTGCTTTCGCACATTAACCTTTTCACAGAGGTATACAAAGTATCTATTAATAGCATCAAAAGCTTGCTCATAGGATACATGTATATCTCCCCTTGTATTAATTGTATCAGCCAATCTATAAATCTCGTCATTATCTATTGAGAGATCTTGAGAAATTCTAATAAGAGTACCATATAGTTGATATATGAACATACGGAGCATATTTGGAGATAGTTTCCTTCTTATCAAATTAATAATGCCCAATTGCTTAAGAATCTCTGTGACTCTATCATAGTTTCCATCCTTGGTAAAATTGATTAACCTATTCTCTAAATCTCTGGGGTAATAGAACCCTGTCTCATGAATTATAATTTCGTGGCACCAGAGATAGGCTGAGTTTGTCCCGCTTATTTGTGCATAGTTAAGTATATACATCTCCTGTTGAATGCTATTGGTCAAATCCATTGGATTGCTAAATATCTGATCCAATGCAAATCTCACATCTATGGCATAAAGAGACTTCACCTCTTCTCTTACAGTTTCTATATAACTGTTCATCTCCTTTCTGTAAAGAATAAAATCCATATTCTTGACAACAAATATAATCAGCAAATGTTCATTGGATATTTCATGTATATAACTCTTATAAAATTTATGCTTTAATAAGGTTTCTTTAACCTGCATACGCCGAATATTCAGTTCTTTTAAGATCTCATTATCCGTACTATTAGCACCCTGACCATATCCCAGTAATTGCACTATGCAAGCACCATAAGCATCACCATCTAATTCTATTCCTATATGCTTAGCAACTACCTTTAGATTACCCTCGCTCGAGAAATTACCATTGATAAGCTGTTGAAAAAATGAATTTCTTAGAAAGGATATTTGTTGTTCAACTGTATCCCTTAGAAGCTCATTATTCTCTATGACTTCATAAATAGAACTCTGAATATACTCATATGGGTCCTTCTTCATCTTATAGCTATCTTTACTTTGAGGAAATAAATTAAAAGTCTTGATTATGGATCTGCTTGACCTGTTAGACCAAAGAAATGCTAAAAACATGCCAAGAAGAAGGGCAACAGAAAAAACAACATTTCCTATATATCTTATATTTAATACCTTTAGCATAACATCTTTATAAGGCTGGGCTACTATAAATTTCCATCCAGTGTTTTTAGACACAACATAAGTGAAGATCATCTTTTGCCCTTCATAATCCATTATGTTGTATCCATTCTTCTTTATATCCATTTTTGTATCATGGTGAAATCCATCTAGCTTTAATGGGTAACTGCTCAATACTTGATCTGTTTCATCAACTATACAAGCCCATCCACTATCAGTTGTATCAAACCCTTCCAAGAGCTTTCGGATTTCGTCTGCCTTTAATAGAAACATTATTTTGCAGTTTCTACCTTTGCTTGTCCCGGACAAATCTCGTACATAAGTTATGAGATTATACTCTTTATCCTTAAAAATGACTTGTCTTTCCGGTATTAAGGTCCCTTTACTATATGATGATGAAATTTCTTCATACCAAGTATCATAATCCATATCTCTATAAGTAAAGAAGTATTTGTAAAATGGTTCTATTCTATAGGCTTTATTTGCTCCTATAAGTATGCCGCTATTCAAATATATGACATAATAATCATAGATTAGGTTGTGGGTTAAACTATAATTATATAGCTGAGAACTGGTCTCTAATGTCTTATATGTATTGGATCCCTTAAAAGGCTGATTAACATTCATATATTTTATTATCTTTGTATTCCAACTTATCTGCCCAGCAATGCTATCAATCTCAGATATTCGATCTTCCAGAATTTCTCTAGTTTTTTCCAGCATATTTATATTGGACTTGATAATATCTTCTTCAATGGTTTTAACCGAGTTGACATAAAGCATAGAAAATAGTATAAAAGGAATTAATAATACCATTATATACCTGATCATAAAATTTAATATCAAATGGCTTCTAACTTTATCATCGAAGAACCTCAAGATCATTCCCTCCTAAATAATAATTCGATCAATGTCTTTAATAAGCTCATAAAACACAACTCTTTCATTCATGCATTTCTATATTCCATAGGAGACAGACCTAAATTCTTCTTGAAATTTCTTGAAAAATAGCTAGCATCATTAAAGCCAGTAAGATCAGTAATTTCTTTTATACTTAGATCAGTAGTTTTTAATAGTTTTTTTGCTTTCTCTAGTCGCATTTTGTTTATGTATTGAATTGGTGAACAGCCCATATGGTCACGGAAAAACATAATAAAATAATTATGATTAAAATG
>JAWLDD010000138.1:0-6687 GCA_041686815.1 Candidatus Atribacteria bacterium
CCGCAAGGCTGGTGAGTGGATTCCAAATCAGTATGGAGGCAGGGAGAACCTGGAGGCACTTGAAAAGGGTATACCTAATCTACTTAAACATATCGAAAATATAACCCAAAAATTCGGATTACCTGCTGTAGTAGCTATTAATCGATTCCCCACCGATTCGGAAGCCGAGCTTAAGCTTATAGAACAAAAATGTAAGGAATACGGTACCAATGTTGCCCTTTCCGAGGTATGGGCAAAAGGTGGCGAAGGCGGTATTGAACTAGCCAAGGAGGTCGTTAGATTAGTTGACGAAGGACAAAATAACTTTAGATTTACCTATGAGGAAAATGATTCGATAAAGGAGAAAATAGGAAAAATCGTCCGTGAAGTATACGGTGGTCAAGGCGTGGAATTTACATCAGCTGCATTGAGGGAAATCACTAGACTAGAAGAATACGGGTTTGGGCATCTTCCGGTTTGTATGGCAAAAACTCAATACTCATTGTCAGATGATCCTAAGAAATTAGGTTGGCCTAAGGACTTTAATGTATTGGTGAGAAATATAAAGGTGTCTGCAGGTGCAGGGTTTATTGTTGCATTAACCGGTGATATCATGACCATGCCAGGCTTGCCCAAAGTCCCAGCAGCAGAAAAGATTGATGTAGATTCAACAGGTAAGATTTCAGGATTATTTTAATTTAAGATTTTCAGGTAAAGTAATAATTGAGTTGCTTAAATAGGCAACTCAATTGTTACTTGCTTCAAAAGATATGGCTGGGTCTGCTATTATAAGGCTGCAGGCGAGATTAGCCTGCAAAAAAGTATAAGGAAGGAAGAATGCATATGTTTGACACAAGGAGAGTAGGAAAAAAGATAGCAGAGCTGCGGAAGGCCAAAAACATGACACAGATGGAATTGGCAGATGCTATGGGGGTTAGCTATCAAGCCGTTAGCAATTGGGAGAGGGGTAACTCCATGCCTGACATCTCGAAGCTCCCGGAATTGGTAGAGATATTTGGGTGTACCATTGATGAGCTGCTAAGCAATAGTGAAGAATTAGAACTAATCAGCCATATCATATCGGGTGATGCAGAGCGATATGTTCAAGAGCATGGGATAACAGCTGAGACAGTAGCCAATGCAGCTCCGGTGCTAAAACCGGATCAGACGGAAAGTTTATTGGAGACGGTACTTCAGGACAATTTGGAAAAGTTGGAGATACGAGATCTGCACGCAATAGCACCTTTTGTTAGCCAAGAATTTCTGGAAAAATGGGTAGATGATATCGATGTTGTAGAAAACTTAGATGATTTAATCGGCCTGGCTCCATTCTTGAGTTCAGCGACCCTAGACAAATTGACAGATAAGCTGGCCGACACGGGGAATATTAGGAAGGTTGTAGGCCTTGCCCCTTTCCTGAGCAAAGAAGCTTTAGACAAATTAGTAGAGAAGTGTAGTGATGTTGGCAATATAAGGGATATTACTGGTCTTGCCCCATTTCTTAGCAAGGAGACCTTAGACAAACTGGTGGAAAAGCTAAGGGATGTAGGTAAAATGAAAGATATTACAGGCTTGGCACCATTTCTAAGTGAGGAGGCCTTGGATAAGCTGGTAATGCAAGCATTAGAATCTGGACAAATAGAGGAGTGTAACGGTTTATATCCTTTCCTGAGCCAAGAAACCTTGCATAAGCTGGCTGACCAGCTGGTAAAGAAATATGGGATTAAAGCCATAAAGGGATTAGCCCCATTCCTGTAAATGGAACATAAGTTTACCATAATCTAAATAGATTAAACATATGCAGCTAGTTAGCTTTCTTTGTAAATCTGTTGGCATAACAGCTAGCTGCATAGCTTTCGGGTTTGATCTTGGGCTCAAAGCCGGTGCTGCTTGCCATTGCTACCATTTCATTGATTAGCTCACGAGTGGGGCCGGCTGTGCCCACATCTAAATGGAATTCAAAGTGTATGTCTCCAGGTCGTCCCATGGTTGTTAATATGCACTCTACCAATTTATCCATTTTCTCATCGGTAAACCAAGAGGCTATCTCCAAGGTTTTGCTGGTTTCATAATAGATCTTTTCCCTCAGGCTTCTAATAGGTCTGGGGACAGTTTGAGTGGTAAAAAAACCGGTAGCTCCACGACCTACTTTATGAAGGTGTATAGCTGTTACAAACACAGTTTCCCTTGAGCCTACCTGTGAATCGGTACCTATGGATAATCTATACTCGTTATGAGGAGCTCTCCTTAAAAAGCTTATAAGCAGTTCATATACCTGATCCAGAGTCAAGTCTTTATAAAATGAATTTCGAAACAATAAATCTCGGATGACAACCACTTCCCTAATCTTCCAAAGGTAGAATAACCCTTTATATAGTCTATTATATACCATATGCAAATTATTCGCAATTTTTGAACTTGCACTAATTTGCTCTCATTGGTTTTTTTATAAAGCATGAAAATTGAAGAGGATATTCTAGAATAATGTAGAATATAGGAATATTCATATACCATATCAAGGAGAGGGATATGGGAATTAGGATAAAGAGACCAATTATTTGGACAACCGCTGCTTATGTTATCGGAATACTAGCGGGAATCAATTTTAAATGGCAAATCAGCCATTTCTATATAGCCCTATCTATTTTTGTTTTGTTGGCAGTATTAGCAAAGCAAAAGTGGAAAGGGTTACATGTGCTATTGCTTTTATTCTTTTTTTCCCTAATAGGCATCTTCAATACATATATACATATGACTCCAAATACTGATCTTGACCATCTAGCTGAAAGAATGGTTACTGTTCGTGGACAGGTTTTGGAGCTAGCCAGTCAAACTGAATCCAAAACATCCTTTATTCTAGAAACCCACAGTATAATTCATGCTGACAGCCAATATACTCTGAGAAGCAAAATTAGAATAACAATCTATTTAGATCCACAAAAGAATGAGTATATAGCTATAAATCCGGGTGACTGGGTGGAAGTCAAAGGTGAACTGGAAAGACCTCAAGGACGTAGAAATCCTAAGGGCTTTGACTATAGAGCTTATCTAGCCAGGCGAGATGTACACTATGTTATGGGAGAGCCCAGTCGAAATCTCATATCCATAAATCCAGGCAAGTTTAAATGGCCAATATCTTGGCTTCAGTCTGTAAGGGGCTATATGGTTAAAGCCTTTGATACTTATGTGGGGGGTAAAGAATCCAAGCTTGTAAAAGCTATGGTGGCAGGGGAGAAGTGGTCCTTGCCCTCTGAGGTAAAAGAGCAATTTGTCAATACGGGTATCGCCCATATTCTGGCTATATCAGGCCTCCATGTAGGCTTTGTCATATTATTCGTCTCTTGGTTGACCAAGAGATTGAAATTATCACCTATAGCTACTTTTATTGTGCAAGGGACAGTGTTGATCTTCTATTGTTTGCTGGTAGGGGCTAGTCCTTCGGTAGTAAGGGCAACCATTATGGCTATAATACTCCTTGGAGGGAGGGTAGTTGGCAGAAAAGTTGATCCCTTGAACAGCATGTCCTTAGCTGCATTTATAATCCTTATATTCAATCCTTTGGACCTTCTGGAGGTAGGATTCCAGCTCTCCTTTGGTGCAGTAGCAGGTATCATCCTATATAATGAATTCATTAGTAGGAAATTAAGAAAGATACCAGAGGTAATAGCTAAGCCATTGGCAGTTATGCTGGCTGCTCAATTGGGTACATGGCCTCTTATAGCATATCATTTCAACATTTTTTCTCCCATAAGCTATATAGCTAATCTAGTTATGGTGCCTATTGCAGGGTTGATAGTGATACTGGGCCTTATTTTAATCTTAATGGCGGCTCTTTTTCCGTTATTAGCTAAAGTCCTAGGCTGGTGGATATGGATACTATGCGGCATATTGATAAATGGAAACCAATGGCTATCAAGCTTGCCATGGTCATCTCTGCCTGTGGTATCGCCAGGATTGCTGTTTATGATCATATATTATATTATCCTTTTGATCATGTCTGAAGAGCGACCGAGTTGGATAAGAAAACCCATGCATGTAAGCGGGTTTTTAGCTATTGTTGTGCTGCTGTCTATAGTTGTTAAACCTATGGTTGACAATGATCTGAAGATAGTTTTTTTAGATGTTGGACAAGGGGATTGTATATATATAAAAACTCCTGATGAAAAACATATGCTGGTAGATGGGGGAGGAAGGGCTCAGGTAGTTGGAGATTTTGATACTGGAGCTGATATAGTTGTACCTTTCTTGCTTAAACATGGAGTCAAGAAGCTGGACTTGGTGGCTATGTCCCATGTCCATGACGATCATTTAGGAGGCTTGATAGCGGTAATGAAAGATCTAAAGGTGGATAATTTCTTGGAGTATCCACCGGTGGAGCCTTCGGAGAAATATAACACTCTTAAAGAACTGGCTCGAGGCAAAGGGGTTAATTGTATAGAGGGTAAAGGTGGACAAACCTATAGATTAGGGAATGAGGTATTTATTGATATCATATATCCCACTTCGGATACTGAGATATGGGATAGATTGTATCAAGACAACGAGAACAACCTATCCCTGGTAATGAATATTCGTTACAGGGATACAAGCATTTTGTTAACTGGAGACATTGGGGGAGGAGTAGAATCCTACCTGTCGGATATTTGGCATCAAAGGGTTACAATACTTAAAGTAGCCCATCATGGGAGCAAAACATCATCTACTGAAAGATGGATTGACAACATCAATCCCAAGGCTGCGGTAATCCAAGTAGGCAAGAATAACTTTGGGCATCCCGATCCTATGGTATTGCAGAGATTAGAGGAAAAGGACGTCAAAGTTTTTAGGAATGATATCCATGGTGCAGTTACTTTTTTGTACAGAGGGGGAAAATGGTATAGAAAAACTGTAATAAGGGATTAAAATATCGAAATTTGTCATAGTAAATAGCTCATTATTGTGATAGAATTATCATTGGTCATATTTGTTTCATGGGAGGAGTTAGTAAGATGAAAAGATTTCAGGATAAAAACTGGAAAGATAGCATGAAAATTACCTTTGATTTTAATAATATGATGTCTGAATTTGTCGGACAAGAAGGTTTTTCATGGGAACAGATAGAGGCAATGGATTCCACTCTTCAAAAAGCAGCAGTTTCTATGGTGGAAAAAAGGAAAGCGGGGCAGATGAGATGGAGAGAGCTGCCCTATAACCAAGATGAAATAGTTAAGGATATAATTGAAACTGCTAACCAAATCAAGGGGAAATTTGACAATTTCGTTGTCCTTGGTATAGGTGGTTCAGCTTTAGGCCCCATAGCGGTACAACAAGCATTAAATCATATGTTCTACAATGAGCTGCCTAAAGAAAAGAGAGGCGGCTGCCCCAGATTGTATGTGGTAGACAATGTGGATCCTGAGCGCATGGAAGGATTATTTGACATAATCGATGTTGAAAAGACCCTATTTAACGTAGTTACCAAGTCCGGAAATACCTCGGAGACCATGGCTCAGTTCCTTATAGTAACCAATCTCTTAAAAAACAAGTTAGGCGATAATTACAAGGAGCATTTAATTGCTACAACCGACAGCGAGAAGGGAAATCTCATAAAAATTGCCAAGGAAGAAGGCTTAAAGACCTATTACATTCCAGAAGGTGTCGGAGGAAGGTTTTCCGAATTATGTCCAGTAGGGCTATTACCAGCTGCTGTTTGCGGTATCGATATCGAAGAACTGCTAGCAGGAGCAGCCTATATGGATGAGATAGTCAGCCAATCCGATCCATATAAGAATCCAGCTTATATGGCAGCAACGTTGCAATTTTTAGCTATGGAATCAGGAAAGAACGTATCAGTTATGATGCCCTATGCGGATTCATTAAAGTATATGGCTGATTGGTATGCTCAGTTATGGGCTGAAAGCTTAGGCAAGAGATATGACCTGCAGGGAAATGAGGTCTTTGTTGGACAAACCCCTGTTAAGGCATTGGGAGTAACGGATCAGCATTCACAGGTGCAGCTGTATACCGAAGGACCTTTGGATAAGGTTGTCACCTTCCTAGGGGTTGGAAGATACAGAAGCCAGGTGGATATTCCTAATGGATATGAAGATATTTCCGCTGTATCCTTCTTAGGAGGACATACCCTAAATGAGCTTATCCATGCTGAGCAAACAGCCACCGAATATGCTCTTCTCAAGGCAAAGAGGTTGAACAGAACCATTACACTACCAGAAGTGAATGCCTTTACCATTGGACAGCTTCTATATTTCTTAGAAGTGGAGACTGCTTTTGCAGGTGAGCTACTCAATATTGATGCTTTCGATCAACCCGGTGTAGAAGAGGGCAAGAACGCAACCTATGCACTATTGGGAAGACCCGGATTTGAAGAGAAGAAAGCGGAACTTGATTCAAGACCAAAGAAAAAGGATAAATATATACTGTAAAGGACTATTTGATTTTCCTTTGAAAGACGGTATTATGTAAGGGGTGGTTAGTAATTATAGCCACCCTCTTTGTATCTGTATCCCCACGATACCGGAGGATTGTATTTTGTATAAAGGAGGAGAAATGTATGAAGGAGATCGGAGTAGGTATAATCGGATTTGGATTTATGGGAAAGGCTCACACATATGCTTACAAAACCATGCCCCTCTATTATGATGACCTGCCCTTTAGGATTCGCTTGGTAGGCGTTTGCAATCGAACGCTTAGCAAAGCGCAAAAGGCAAA
>JAWLDD010000139.1:0-6672 GCA_041686815.1 Candidatus Atribacteria bacterium
CTTTATAAAAAGACCAGTCACAATCAGTCATGAATGCTTGAAGTGACTGGTCTTTTTTGCGCCGCTTGAAGCTGTTCATTTAAGTTTTTCTTCAATCCCTAAGAGAACGCTTCTTTGTAGGTATCTCTTTTTCTCCATACCAACCAGCGTCCACAAAAATTAACAAGTTACTTTGTTATTATGCCACACACCATCAAAAATCATCAAACTTTATCAAATACAAAAGCTAATTGAATTCGAAAACAAAAGAGAGCGTATGGGTTGCTCTCTTATTTTGAACTTGTAGGTAGCCTATTTTCTCTATGCGAGTATCAACTTACTAATTTCAGCCATCTCCTTAGCCCTTTCTAGTATAATATCAGTTATCTGTTGGGCCAATTCTCTCTGAAAACTACCAGTTACCTCAATTTGTTGGACCCAGCTGGGATCTAGCTTTGAGACCCCGGCAAACGCACCAGCTAAAGCCCCTGCCATGCTGGCAATTGTATCTGTATCCCGCCCAAAATTGACACTATTAATGATGCATTGAACTGGATCTCCGTCTGAAAGATAAAAGATAGCCAGAGCTGCAGGTACTGTTTCTAGTGAATTGCAGATTATATCATATAGACAGTCCTCATAGAATCCTTTGCGGAATGTCTCATAATCTCCTGAATCCTTGGCCAATTGCATTACAGAATTTATTTTATCAATCATCAGGCTAGCACTCTTTTTGTGCAGATATCGAGTTGAAGCATCTATCACATCATCCACAGTACTTCCCGGTATAATTGCTTGTGCTACAGCTGCTGCCATTGCACAGGCTGCATCACAACAAAATGAAGTTTCTCCTGAATGAACTAAAGAGGCCACATCGTAGGTTTCACGCGCAGCCTGACGAGGATTACCAGCGTTAACGAGACCCATCGGTGATATGGCCATGGCTGAGGAAGAGGATGGCATGTTCCCCCGCCCAGCTTCTGTAGGCCGGCTTGTTCCACTTTTCAGTTTATGATACATATTCCGTACAGGGATAAAAAAGAGATCATAGTATTTTGCATTATTCAGAAAAGACTCAGCTAGCTCATCACAGGTTATATGTCCCCCATTTTTTATAAGCGCTTCACACAAAATCAATTTAATAGCTGAATCGTCGGTACCATCTCCGGAGAACTCCCTAAGTACACCATATTTTTTTTCAATATCCTCATAATGCCAATTCTCTACTGGTGCACCCATTGCATCCCCAATTAATCCTCCTAGTAGACAACCGTATACTCTCTCAAATAACCATGTTTTTTCTTGTGTTGACATACTGTTTTCATCCTTTCTCTATGTATAGCCATTTAAAATCATTGGCCCAAATCTGTATCTCTCTTCATCCCTCAAGACTTTGGTGGTTGGAACACCCACCTTTCGCCATTTGTCATTGCCTCTTCCGCTTCTTTGATCAAATCTAGGGATATACAATGTCGACCTCCTTCAAACTCTGTTTGAAGCCAGGCCTCTAAAATGTCCAAAGCCTCCAAGACACCCGTTATTTTTCCACCTAGGCACAATATATTGGAATCATTGTGAGCTCGCGTCATTTTTGCCATGTAGGTACTGGTACATAAAGAAGCTCTGACACCTAGATATTTGTTTGCTATAATGCTCATTCCGATCCCTGTGGAGCAGATTAAAATTCCCCGTTTATACTCACCCCTAGAGATTGCTCCGGCAATCTGGGATGCATAATGAGGATACCTTACTATGTCCGTAGAATTGCTGCCCACATCTAGATAAGAATATCCTTTTTCCTCTAAATAACTAATAATATGTTGTTTTAATTCATAACCCCCATGGTCATTACCAATTAATATAGTATCTTTTGCCATTGGTTACCTCCTGTACATTATAACTGTATGCCAGACCTGTTCCAACTTCCATACAACCCCTCATACTATTTTGGGATTGAATAGATAAGCATTTTATTCCGCTGAGTGGGCTCTTAATTTGACTATAATATCAGTTCATAGAAACATCTCCCTTTTATTAACTATACTATACTTGCTATTTAGGTTAAATACAACCTAAATCAGTTAATGAAGTCTAAGCCTAACCAAGAAGGATTTATTAATTTGGGCTGGCTGAGAAAATAATAGCATATTACAATGATGCAGTCGTAACTTCAGCTAAACGTATTCAGCCCCTAATTAGTTATTTTCATGAAGATCCCCGCCCAGATAAGTTTGGAGGGACTGCGCTTACAGGAGTCCTAGCTTATACTAGGGCAAGAACAGATTACCAGCCAAGTGATTTTAGTGTTTTGGTCCTTTCTTCTATATTCGATTCAACATTATTTTCTAGAATAATATCATCTCTAGAAATAATACTATTAACTTATGCATTGAATATATCGGCCTTTGGAAATGTCGTAAGTTAGGCATTTTCAAAGGCTTTGTATTTATAACCAGTCAACACATGCCTTAAGTATTTTATAATAGTATTTTTTTGCGACATAAGAATAACAATATCTATTAAAAGAAACGCGAAGGGTGGGAAAAACATGTTTATTCCAAAAAGGATCCTGTTTATGAAAGGATCGCTGGAATATGAGGTAGGAAAGCGGATTCACGCTTACTTCAAAAGCAACAGCAAAGTAGAAATAGTTGAACTAGGGCATCATGGAATCAGAAGCAACATACCAGGTGATGACATATCCGAATTTTATCGACATGGCAAAAGAACACTGGTAGTAGGGATTAGAAAAGGCATGAAGTTCCAGTCTTGCAAGCCTTCCGCTCACTACCAGCTCCCTCTGCTGTCGGGCTGCATTGGGCAGTGCGAGTACTGCTATCTGAATACAAACCTTGGGGATAAACCTTATATGCGGGTCAACGTGAATGTGGATGAAATCTTGGAACAAGCTAGGAAAAACATCGAAGAAAGGCTACCGGAGAAAACAATATTTGAAGGCTCTGCCACATCGGATCCCATACCAGTTGAACCCTATTCTCATTCACTGAAGCAAGCCATTGAGTACTTCAGCAAAACTGAAAAGGGCAGGTTCCGATTTGTAACTAAATTGACAGATGTTGATACGCTCCTGGATGTTGATCATGGTGGCCATACAGAGGTTCGTTTTACCTTGAATACAGACAGGGTAATTCATGACTTTGAAAATGGAACACCTCTAATGTCAAAACGAATCGAAGCAGCAAGAAAAATCATCTCTGCAGAATATCCCACTGGCTTTCTCATTGCTCCAGTCTTTTTATATAATGATTGGCAAGATGATTACAAGAATCTGCTATTAGAATTAAAAGATGCTCTGCCAGAAAAGACATCCTATCCTGTTACGTTTGAAGTAATCTCCCACAGGTACACTCCCAGAGCAAAAAACATTATAACCAAAAATTTCCCCGATACAAAGCTGCCCATGGAGGATGAAAAAAGAACATATAAATATGGACAATTTGGCTACGGAAAGTATACCTACCGCAAAGAGGAGCTGGAAGAGATCAAGTCTTTCTTTATGAAAGAGATTTCTGCTGTATTCCCAGATGGAATAGTCAAATATATTATTTAAGCAAGATTCATAGTCATGATTTATCTACATCTTTGATCTAAGTTCTAGTAACAGGTTTGCCGCTTATAATACTAACCGCAGTTGATCATTTTGCCTTTATTGGTATCAGCAAATCAAGCTGAAAAAACTTCGCTGTTATTTCATCATCAAGTTCATTTATGCTTTCTTGAAATACTTCGATAACTTTTACTTGGTTGGTATCATTCAATATCGAGGCAATCTTAATGCTTCTGTTTTTCCACTTTCAGCAGACCTATATATTGCTAGGACAGAAGCTAAAACTGGTATGGACTGGCTTATATCGCAATAATAAGGTGTACCATCTATGACCCATTTTGCGAATGCATTCATACTACGACTCAGGGCATGGACACCCCTTCCTTCCGCCTTGTAACGAGATATCTTTACACCGTAAAATTTTATCCTGGGAAAAACAGGTCCAGTATATGTAGCGGTTCCCTTCTCTCCATAAAGAGTAATGGTGACAGGTTGCTCCTTTGCTGTAGCCATTGAGCTGGTTATTTGTAGAATACCGCCACAAGAAAGCTCCACAATTCCCATGGCTGTATCCTCCACCTCTACGTCATGAAACTTTGCATTGCGCACCTTTCCTACTGCGCGAATAGGTTCACTATTAAATGCCCAGAGCAAGATATCCAAAGCATGAGATCCCTGAGTCAACAACGTGCCCCCACCTGCTTTTTCCTTGTATATATGCCATTGACTCTCGGTGAAATAGGATTGCTCCCGAGACCAAGGAACATTGCATATTCCATAATAAAGCTTACCAAGATCTCCATTTCGTGCTGCCTTAACCATTCTAAAGCAGGCATGATCATAACGATACTGGTAGTTTACCCCTACCTTAACCTGGTTCTCCTCCGCCAACCTCTTAAGCTCCAAAGCGTGATCCAAAGCGGTGACTATAGGTTTTTCGCATAATACATGTACTCCTCTTTGAATCAAGTCTTTAACAATGGGATAATGCAGAAAATGGGGAACTGCCACATAGGCTGCATCTATTTTTTCGCGGTCTAACATATGGCTATAATCCCTATAAACCCTTGTACCTTTATAGCGGTCAGCATATTTTTGGGCACGACTTTCATCCGGATCTGCAAAGCCTACAAAGCTAATACTTCTATCAAACCTTGTCAACATCATCATATATTTTGTAATGTCACCACAGCCAATAACGCCCATTCGTATTTTCTTCATATCTCATTCACCTGCCTTGTAATCCAAGCAATAGCATCATGGAGGATGTTTTGAACCATCTTGTTTTTAAAGGTGGAAGCACAATGTCCTAAAGAAAAACAGAAAATCCGTCCCCCATCTTCTTCCCTGGTCCATGCAACCGGAACCGTCTCTCCTTCGCAGCTACCATACCACAAGATATTATTCCTTTCATCATAGTCATGTAAGTAGAGTTCATCTTTAAGTATATAGGAAGTGGATGAATTTACTTTTTGAACCTTCACAGGACCAGGACGGCCGTGCCCTTTAAATCTGCTGCCTAAAATCTGACCATATTCAAAAGCGGTCTTGAAGGAGGCCATGGCACCATGTATTGCCAGCAAACCTCCTCCTTGAACGAGGAAACTTTTTATCTTACCTATAAATTCCGCGGGAAACTTGGCAGGCAACTTATTAACGTGTATTAATAGGATTATTCCATCAAATTGACTTTCATAAGATGCATCATCGTCCAGCATATGAATTAAATCCTTTAAGCGACTAGTAAAGGTAAACTCATAATTGTATTTTTGTTGGCCGCCTGAAAAGGATAAAAGCATATTGCGAAATTTTAGGCGCACCCATAAAGATGGATGAATCCATCCCTTAGATAATACCAGTATCCTTTTTATATTTGCAGCTGGCTTCATATGTTTAGTTAACGTACTATCGCTTCTCTCTCTTTTTTCTTGCAAAATCCATATCCCCTCCTGCTACCTAGTTTTATTTCACTTCATAAACTTACGAATATGTTCCATGCTTCCTAATCATCCTATCAAAGTCAAGGAACAAATAGTACCCATTCCACTCTATTTGGATCTCCCTGGGTTTTCTACAGATCTGCCCATATGGAGAATCTAGTCTGGGATATTCCAATGATATCTGTTGCCTGTCCACAGTAAAGCCTTTTCCATATATAACTTCATATTGGTATTTCCCTTTGTAAACCAAGGTTTTTGTTCGCCTTTCAAAATGAATCTCACGAGATTTGAGCTTTTTGACAAAGGATTCAAAATCGCCGAATTGTGCAGCTGTTCCTATCTCACAAATCCAATATGTCACTTTTCCCCTTTGGATCCACTCTGAAGAATTATTGGGAGAGGATTGCAAGGGATAACGTCCAGCCAGCATGATATACACATCTTTCAACCGTCCGAATAAATACTTGTCTTCTATTTTGACTTCATCAAAACGATGGGTAGGAAACCAAGCATGGGTATAATATTTTCGTTCCTTCTCCATAAAGCCTTTTCGCTTTCTTAAGTCATAGATACTGATATGGACATTCTCATGTTGCACAGAATAGGGTAAGATGCCATTGCCCACCCAATAGCCCGGAGAGAAATTGCGATCAATATCCTCAAAGGCAGATTTGCTAGGATGGGTAGTAAAAACCGTGACCTCCGGGGATAAGGTAGCCTGCCAAATATGCTGCTGATCTCCGAATGTACCCGGATGATGGGCCTGGGCAGTAGATAGCATATAATCTTTTGTTTTAAAAGTATAAGTATTGGCTCGTTGAATCGCTATGCCCTGAGTAACGGGATTCAGAATACGGACCACTAATGGAAGAAGACCGGATCGCTTTAGGGCCTTTTTGTTGACCATATTTAAATCTCTAAGAAAGCTATTATTCTGCATCTTCCAGCTTTCAAACATCTCTAAAGTAATCTCTATTGATTCAGGATTTGTAAAGCTTTCCATTCCCCAAAGAAAAAGACCCGTGGTATCAAAATCCTTCAAATCATCAAATTCTACTTTAATCTCCGACAAGTCTAGTCCCATGGAATCTTTTATCTCTACTGGACCACTATCCTTGCCAATAGCTTTAATAACCTGGGGCATATCATAGTTTTTCATTAATAGAAATCCTGAGGAGATACGGG
>JAWLDD010000140.1:0-6642 GCA_041686815.1 Candidatus Atribacteria bacterium
CTTTCCACTATGGCAGAGTACCTAGAGAATGCTACCATCGAAGAGATTAAAGCAAAGGACTTCGCCATCAAAGAATCCTTGGAAATCGTAAAGAAAGATTTAGAAGCCATGAAGGCTATGGCCACAGACATCAGAAACACAGCTGATGAAGAAGGAGACTTTGAAACAGTAGCACAGTTTGAAGATTACGTAGCGTCCTTCAGCAAGCATATTTGGTTCTTAAATTCAATACTGAAATAGACTTAAAAAGCCTCATTCTCCGGCTTTGGGCCTGAGAATGAGGCAATTATTATACGCTTTTTAAATGGTTTTCAAGCATATTTTCCAGTTTTAGAATTGCTCCCATCAATTCTTTGTAAGCTGGGTCTTTTTGATTCCAATTAACTATTTTTATGTATTCGCCTCTTAATTTCTCTATTTCCCGTTTTATTTCTAATAGTTCATCTACTATATGTTTGTCTATAATCTTTTTGCCAGCCTTCTCTTTATACATTTCGCTATCCGCTATAGCTATTATATTTCTTATCTCACAGGTATGATTAGAGTATGCTACCCCTGCACTTATCTCAATATGTATATTCTCTTTCTTCCCTCTTTCTCTTATATCTTCCTTGATCTGGCATATAACCTTTTCTACCTTCTCTTCTTTCGGATTTGCAAGAAGTATAATAAACTCATCTCCACCGTATCGTATGGCTATATCCTGTTTACGGATACTTTCTATAATACATTTTCCGACAATCCATATAGCCTTGTCCCCTGCCAGGTGCCCCTTACAGTCGTTAATGCCTTTTAAATTATCTATATCGATAACGACTATGGCGAATCTTTTGGGCATATGATGCTTAAGCCCTCCTGCTAGTAGATGGTCCCAATACTTTCGGTTGTATAGGTTTGTTAATGAGTCTCTGTAGACATATTCATGTAAGTCACCTTGTGGCTGAATAAGAATCAAATAGCATTTTTCTTTGTCCAAGGCAACCTTATTGACGGTTATGCTATAATTCTCGACTTCGTAACTAACCGCATAGTCAATAGGCAAATGGTCAGAGATATGGAAATCCTCTAGATGTTTTTCAGCAACGTCTTTCCGGATATTTCTGTAGCAGATCTCACCTTGATAGTTCAAAGCATCAAAACGGCTTAACAGCTGCATCACGATCTGATTCATGGCATTGTTGATATTCTCATGACGGATTACCAGCTTGCGCTGTACGGAGATTGCCCATAGGATAACTATTACAACAATTGAATTCTCCCGCTACTTGATTGCCTTGTTATTCGGTACCGCAATCGCGGTCAGTTTTGCTGGAATGACACCAACACGGAAAAATTATCTTGTTCTTGTATGCTTTACTTCCCTTTTATTTATTTTACAAATTGTCTGTCTAGGGACATGGGGAATGGATGTGACAATAAAAATATATCCACTACTTTCCCATTTTCCTTTAGTTATTTTTATCGTACTATATTTAAAGCGTCCGTGGCTCATCTCACTGACAAGCATGTTTGTGTCGTACTTATGCTGTCAGCCTTCCCGTTGGATTGGGACTGTTGCAGGGAGCGTTTTTGACAGCGTTACAATCAACCACATAGGCTACGTAACGGCTGTGTTTCTCATGTACTACTTATTGCAAAAATATGTGGTGAAATCTGTAAGGCATCTAATGGAACGCTCCGTCAAATCCTGCCTACTTTTTGGCACTATGCCAGCTTTATATTATCTATTCGAATATGCTTCCACCGTTTACACCGATTTTATGTATACTGGAACACGGGCAGCTGTGCCATTCATGCCTGTGAGAAAATATTTGACAGTAATGAGCGCTATATCAAGGTGCGTATGTATTCCAAGAATAACAAGCTGTGCATCGACATACGCAACAGATACCAGACAGAACCTATATTCCGTCAAGGTCTCCCTGTATCAAATGAAGATGGGCATGGCTTTGGCACAAAAAGCATGGTTCATATAGTGGAGAAACATGGTGGTGTATGCAGGTTTTCAGTCAAGGACGGCTGGTTTATATTTCAAGCCACTGCATAAATGCTTGTTCTTTCCATTTTGTTATATTCCCATTTCTTTAGCTAGTGAATTCATTTTTGTAAATCTAGCTATATATGCATCATATAGACCATCAGCATGCTGTCTGAGAGTTCTCTGTGAATTAGTGTAAATATTCAATTTTGTAGCTCTATCTACTTGTTCCATCCATTCTTTTGGTATAGATGATGATCCGGTAAGTGCTCCAGAAATACCTGCTGCAACCGCTGCCAAACAATCGGTATCTCTTCCTAAATTGACACCTGCAATTATTGCATCCTTTGTATTTCCTTTAACCATTCTAAATATGCACAACCCTTTTGTTACGACTTCATTAGCGAATGCAAAAGCGTAGGTCATCCCATGTCCACTATATTCGGAGTCAAAGGCTTCCCTCAGTTCTCGAAAATCTTTACAATGAGCTGTATGTTTTAACTGTCTGTCTAGTTCTTTAACTACTAGATCAGGGTCACAGGTGTCAAATACTGCTCCAATTACGCTATCTACAGTAGCGTTAGGTCTTGTTGCTTCGGCTATCGCCACCCCAGTAACCATCGCCCACTTCAACCCTCTGCTGTTACTTGTTTGATAAAGCTGTCCAACTTCCAACACATCTTCGGCTGCCCCTAAAACATCTCCTGCATTAATTAGGCCAATAGGATGGCATGCTCTTGCAAAACTATTCAATCCAGCATAGTCACAATACCTCCCTAAATCCCTTGCAGGTATGCCGGACTTAGCCATATCAAGAAGAATAGCTTCAAAGGGTTCAGAAACCATACCTACTGACTCTGGCTTGATATCCCTAAGCCAAATCTTTCGTACATCTTCTGCATTGACCCTTCCTTTTTTCTCTATTATCGCTGTAATAATCAGTTTCTGTCTTTCTACACCATCTTCAGTAGTCCCCGGCTCTCTAATCCACCCATTATTATAGTGCTCGTATGGGAGAAGTTTATCTACAGTTCCATATGTCTCTTCAATCCTTTGATATGACCACCCCTCTACTGCAGCGCCCATAGATGAACCTATATGTACACCAGCTATACATCCCAAAAACTTATCTCTGAGATCTACTTTTTTACCCATCATCATACTCCCCCATTCACTTTATATTTCCAATATAACCTTATCCATGTAAACGTATTTGTGCCTTATTCGTATTATATTATACTTTCTCATGGATGTGTAGACATCCTATGATAAATGTCCATTTACGCTAAGGTTTGCCCACGAAGTTATGGAAACCACCTATTATTATGTAATAAATACACTATATAGTCCTAAAAAGTATACACTAATATAGTGATTATGATTTATGCATAATGTGCTTAAATATTATTCCTGCGGTTTCTTTGGACGAAATATTGCTCACATCAATTTTATATGTATCCATTTGAAAGTAATTTTTTAATCTTGATACACTTCTATCAATAACATCTTCAGTCCTTATTCCCATTTTTATATCCTTTGTAATTCGTGAAATTAATGCTTGCTCTGTACATACTAGAGAAAACTTATATAATTTATAATCATGTTTTTCTAACCTAGACAGCACATCATCAACAATTCTTTGCTCATGCATTACCCAACAAAAAATGATATTTTCATACACTGAGCATGAGATAAAATTATTTATGAGATAACTAATATTGTCAATTACCATATTTTTGGTTTCATCATTCACAATAAAAGGAGACATGTCCCAACACCAATCACCATCCAGAAAAACACAATTTGGTAAAAGTTTTTGCAATTCTCTGCTTGTTGCTGTTTTCCCTACGCCCATAGTTCCATTTATGAAAATTAGATTTTTCATTTTCTACTCTCCTATCTCTAAAACTTAAATATTTCCTAATTCATAAACTTCTACAACTAGACATGGTATATAAAATATGCCATTATATTGATCCATCTCTTCCCAAGTTAAATAGTCATTTAAGGCTGCAGTAGGAAACCACATTGTCTCAGCCAGATATCTTAACAAGGTACCTTGATGGATTTCTTTTTCCACTTTTTGATTAAACACATATTTAGCAATAAAAGAAACTGCAATAAATATGACCATTAGAACTACAATAATAATTAACATTATTTTTAATTTTGATATGTAAAACTGCCCCCATAAAAAGTATACTACTGAATAGTTAAAACTATTTGTATGCTTATAGCATAAATTTATCTTCTCATGATATTTTCTAGTATTCTACTAATTTGTAATATTTAGATAATGCGACGATAGGACTCGGTGGATATGCTCACAATAATAACACTACTCAAAAATAAAAATCTCCTCAATTGGCACTTTTACAACTCGTGAAATATCAATGGCCAATTTAAGTGATGGGTTGTACTTACCTGCTTCAAGCCTAATGATAGTTTCTCTACGAACTCCAACTAGTTGGGCAAGTTCATCTTGTGTCAATCCTTTAAGTTGACGATATTTCTTTAAATTACAAGTAAACTTTTGGATAAAACTCACCCCTTTTAACGTTTGTCATAATACCAAAAAAGAAAAGCATATGATATTAACGTAATCGCCCATCCAAAAGCACAAGCTAAAATAATTAGTTCTTTTGTAATAAAAGGAAACCCCGCGAAAAAACCAATAATAAACAAAATCACTAAAGGAATGTTAGCAGTTTTTAATTTTGCTTTTTGACTGTTCTCAAAATAACGCTCATCCTTCATTTCGTTTGCCATTTTCGCTATAAAATAATAGGCAAAAAAACTAAAAAAACTGAACCAAAATAGCGATAATGGGTTGCCCGTTTTAAAATATGTGAAACCTTGAAATCCTAAGAAGCCAAGAAACCATACATATTTGATGGATTTTGGAAATCCTCTCTTTGCCTTCATAATACCCTCCTATGTGATATATTTGTAACTTTGTTACAAATATATCACTATTTCCATAAAGCGTCAATACCATATAATAAATAAAATAACAGATTATATTCCAAATCTGCTAATAGTTATTTATATAATTTTGTTTCACATCTATCTACAACTACGACGTAAAAAAATAATGACAAAGTTTGCTCGTATAATACACGGTATTTTATATGCAGGGCATCCCCCTCCGCAGCGGTTATAAAGTTACATCAAATGCCCCTCCGATTGTATCTATATCTGCTATATTTATATCTGGTTGGCTACAGTCCTGCTGTTAAGCCACTTTAGAGAGGTTACATCTATGGAGATAAAGTTAATATGGTAGGATTACTGCGGCGGAATAGGGGTGTTTTTATTTATATCTATGCCTAAATCACCGCATAAAAAAACCGCCAAGGGTTGATTCCCCCTGACGGTTAGCGCTTGCGATAAGCAAACTTTGTAATTGTAAACAAACTCGTGTGTAAATAAACAACAATATTATCTCTTGGAGAACTGGGGAGATCTTCTGGCACCTTTGAGACCGTATTTCTTTCTCTCTTTCATTCTTGGATCGCGAGTTAAGAAGCCAGCCTTTTTAAGAGCGGGTCTCAGTTCTTCATCAGCTTTAAGCAGTGCTCTTGAGATACCATGACGGATAGCTCCAGCCTGTCCTGTAAATCCGCCTCCATGTACATTTGCGATAACGTCAAATTTATCCAAGGTCTGAGTCAATACTAAAGGCTGACGTACGATAACCTTTAAGGTCTCCAGTCCAAAATAATCGTCGATGTCTCTATTGTTAATGATGATGTTTCCGTCTCCAGGTGTCAGTCTTACCCTAGCGATGGATTTTTTTCTTCTACCTGTTCCGAAGTATTGTACTTTTGCCAATTCCGTTTCCTCCTCTCTCGTTCCTTATATGTCCAGCAGTTCTGGTTGCTGTGCCTCATGATTGTGATCAGGGCCTGCATATACACGTAGCTTCTTGAGCATCTTTCTACCCAGAGAGTTCTTAGGCAGCATTCCTTTTACAGCTTGGTAAACTGCTACGGTAGGCCTCTTCTCCATCAATTGGCGATAAGGAATCTCCTTTAGTCCGCCCGGATATTGGCTGTGTTTGCGATATAGTTTCTGATCTAACTTTTTACCTGTTAGATGTATTTTGTCTGCATTAACTACAATAACATGATCCCCGGTGTCTACATGTGGGGTATATATTGGTTTATTCTTTCCTCGTAAAATCTTAGCAACTTCAGAGGCCAATCTACCAAGGGTTTTCCCATTGGCATCAACAACGTACCACTTGCGCTCTACCTCTTGTGCTTTTGCCATGAAGGTTTTCATTGCTTTTCCTCCTATTTTAAATCCGATGTATTTCGAGATCCGGGGCTAGTGGATCGTAAATTACACCACACTTAATTCTAATACAAGGCTCCTGGCGTGTCAAGGGAAATTTCATTAAGTTTATCATTAACTAAGTTCAAAATAAGTTCTCTGTTCTATACCAAATTGATATATAAAAGTTATTACATGTAATATGCACATCCCAATTGAAGCTATGGTATATCGATGTCTTGCTGCAGTACCTAATAAGTTTTCCGATATCAATCTGACCACAAATGGCGATAGGAAACTACCAAGGGCAGTACAAACAAGAATGCTATGAACGGTAAATGAGCTCTGTTTTACGTTTAGATCTTTCACTGCGCTAATGATACTAG
>JAWLDD010000141.1:0-6620 GCA_041686815.1 Candidatus Atribacteria bacterium
GCATCCATCATCTTTTCCAGCTCTATTGCGTCCATAGGTGCTAACACCGTTAGGTTAGGTATTGCACGCATTATAGCAATATCCTCAATAGCTTGATGAGTTGCACCATCACCAAAATCCGACAATCCTGAACTAGAGCCCACAATTTTTACATTAAACTTACCAATAGCCACGCTTTGGCGTATTTGATCATAAGCACGCCCAGAGGCAAAGACAGCAAATGTATTTACAAATGCAATTTTATCGGTCAGAGCAAGACCAGTGGCAAAGGATACCATATTTGCCTCTGCAATTCCCATTTCAAAATACCTTTCAGGGAATTTCTCCTGAAACATATAGGTCATGGTGGATTTACCTAAATCAGCTTCGCATACAACTATATTTTTGTACTTCTCTCCTAGACTGGCAAGCTTCTTACCGTATACCTGCCTTTGATTCATCATCTTCATATGGCATCCACTCCTTCCATAGTGGTTAGTTCCCTCAGTGCGGCATGATATTGCTCCTCAGTCAATGCTCCGTTATGGAAAGCAGGGTTATGTTCTGTGAAGGAAACCCCTTTTCCTTTGATGGTATGGGCTACGATGGCAGTTGGCTTCCCTTTAACCTCATCAGCATCGTCCAATGCTCTCACTACTTGCTCCATATCGTGTCCATCAATCTCTATTACATGCCAGCCAAAGGCTTTCCATTTTTCTACCACTGGGTTATTATTAAATCTCTCTACTATAGGTCCAGTAGCCATCAGTTTATTTTTATCTATAATAGCCGCCAAATTGTCTAGTTTATAGTTAGCTGCCGCCATAGCTGCTTCCCATATTTGGCCTTCGCATAGCTCCCCGTCTCCAACAATACAGTATGTCTTGTAGTCCTTTTCATCAATCCTTGCACCAGCAGCTATACCACATGCGATAGACAGGCCTTGCCCCAATGACCCTGTGTTAGCCTCAATACCGGGTGTAGTTAGCTTATCGGGATGTCCCTGCAATCTTGCACCCAACTGTTTTAATTCACTGAGTTCCTCCTTAGGAAAATATCCGCATAAAGCAAGTGCTGCATATTGTATTACAGCCGCGTGACCCTTGCTGAAAATCAATCTATCCCTATCTTCCCAGTTTGGATTCTTTGGATCATGCCTGAGCTTATAGAAGTATAAAGCTGCTACTATTTCAGCCAGGGAAAAGGAGCCCCCGATATGCCCGGTCTTTCCTATCCCTATCATCTTTATTACCTCACGCTTCAGCTCCAATGCCCTTTCTCTTAGTTCAATGTGATTATATTCTTTCATATGACATAGCCCCCCAACAGATTTTGGCTTGACTCTACAGCTCTACTTTCTGATGCTTTCTAATATTCTCCATGGTAACCTCGATATGCTCTCTCATAAGTTCGGCTGCTGTTTCTTCGTCCCTATTTATTACGGCTTCAAGAATCCTCTCATGGTAATAAATACCTTTTTCAAAGCCCGTCAGCTTTACTACCTTTTCCATTGCAATCTTGAGCATATCATGTATTATGTCATTTACCTTTACAATAACGGAATTATGAGCAGCATGTGCTAGCGATATATGAAAATTTAGATCCTCTGCAGCAAACTTTATATTGTCACCTTGGTATTTTTTCATATTGCCAACAATCTCATCTAGCCTGCTAAGATCATCATCGTCAGCTCTCTTGCAAGCTAACTTGACAGTTTCCACCTCTAATATTAACCTAAACTCCAACATTTCCATTAGATTGGCCCCCTCTACCATCAAGATTGGCAGCAGGGTATTAAAATAATCCTTGGGCAATATTTCCGATACAAAAGTTCCTTCGCCTCTACGTACATATAGTACACCCATGCCCACCAAACGATGGATGGCTTCTCTAATGGAGACTCTACTTACTTCAAACATCTTAGCTAGCTCTAATTCGCTAGGTATTTTGTCCCCTGGAATCCATTGACCGGAGATTATCTGTTGCTTAATTTGCTCAAATACTTCATCACTTACACTTTGTTTTTTTATAGCTACTATACTCATACTAACACCTTCTATGTCTTTTTGATTGTAGGATGTATTACATCTTCTTATTCATATAATTCTACAAAAAACCTTAGACTCCTTCTTTTCTATTGGATTATTCTATGAAAAATCGAAAAAAACCATCATTTAGCTTGCATATACGATATAATATCAGACCAACAATCCATAATTAAGAGTATAGTCAAATATGCAGATGGAAATCAAAACTTTGACTTCCATCTGTCTTTTTATTCGGGGTCTATACTATAGGAGCCTTGACCTCTATTATTAAGCCTAGATCTAACTCAGCAAAGCCCAACTCTGATTATGCTAAATGAATATTTTGGAGCATTATATATAAAATTCGATGATAGATTGTTAAGGGTAAACTCCTTTGGCGAAACCTTGGTCTTGTTTTCGAAGCTATTAACATCGTATTTGTCATCTGACTCAAGTATCAGACCATTGGCTACACTCTTAACATCACTATCTATCTCGATCTTAATCTCTTCGTCCTTGTCTGAAAGGTTAACAATCTTAATGATAGTCTCATTTGTTTTGTCGTCAACTGTTACCACAGAAGAGATTTTGGGCATGGGTTCCACGGCATAAGAGTTTACCAGATCCCCATTTAGATAACATTCTATTTTGTTATCTTTTGCTATTATTTTCATATTATTTGCCCTGGTATAATCAATATCTACCTCTACTTTTTCGCTGGTATCCATAACTCGTAAGCGTTTTACAGCTTCTATATAACTCTTGCCGTCCTCAATAACCCAGCTAAAATATTTCAGCCTCTTTTCGCCCCAATATGGCTGGTATACATCTCCCACATTTTCTAATCTCTCATTCCATACACTCATTTTGATAGTTTCTCTAGCTGACCCAAACTCAACATCGGCACTTAGTACATAATCACTGGCATTTTCATCACCGAACAAACACCATGAATCATCTGTTTTTGCAAGATACTTATCATCCTCTATAACGAATTCGCCTGAAATGTTTGCGATAATGGTATCCTGTTTAATTCCATTGATCATTACTCTAGTAAAGCTAGTTCCTGCTTCTCTGGCATAAAGTCCTACCCTTCCAATCTTCTTCTCCATTATGGTGCCAGTTTTAGTGTTGGATTCAACCACATAATCTCCCCTGTTTTCTCCCATCATCTGCAACATATAGTAGCTTGGAATACCAAAACTCTCATGATTATTAAATTCAATTAGGTTTGGATACCATGACTTGTAGCTAGCATTTAAAAATAGAGGTGCAAAACATGACATTGTAACAAGATCCTGGTTATGCTCTAAACCTGTCAAAAATACAGCCTCTCCCAAGGCAGAATATAAGGATGCATTTACCCTGTTGTTTGTAACCGCATATTCACCAACAAAAATCTTAGGACCATTTCTATCATAGTCGTTATACATATTTTGCTGAGTAGCAAAAAATTCCGTATCGTTGTAAAAATGCTCATCCACAACTTCTGTCGGCAAGCCTTCCAGTTCAGTATGAATGTTGGAAATATATATAATGTCTGGGAACCTCTGCTTTAAGGCCTTATAAAACTTATAATATCTCTTATTGTATTCCTCACCGTAGTTTTCGTTCCCAATTTCTACATACTTTATATTGAAGGGTTCAGGATGGCCATTTTTAGCACGTAGGCTTCCCCAGTAGCTATCTGCTGGTGCATTGGCATACTCTATGGCATTGATGGCGTCCTGTATATACTCATCTACAAGTTCATCATCAAAGAAATCAGCTTCCCTATGCTGGCAGGTCATGCCACAGTTAATAACATACATAGGATTAGCGCCTATATCCTCACATAGCTGCAAGTATTCATGAAATCCTAGACCATTTGTTGTCCTATAAAACCATATTAGCCAATGGCTGGGCCTCTCCCATACTGGTCCGATGGTTCTTTCGAATTTCATAGCGGTTTCCTCAGTTAGTCCTTCAACTATACAGCCTCCTGGGAATCGCAAAAAACTAGGCTTCATGTCTTTAAGCAACTCCACCAAATCCCTACGCAATCCATTAACACGTCTTTTATATGTTTCAACAGGCATAAGGGAGGCAAATCCTAATTTTACTGTCCCCTTTTCTTTAGAAGTTATATGAAATGTAGCCTCAACATCACTGGCATTGGAGGTGAATAGGCAATCATATCTTTTGAATTCACCCTGGCTTATTTCTATACTGGTACTATCATATATTTTACTTCCACATTTGCTCCTTAGAGATAACTCTATTGTTTGATCCCCTTCAACTGCCTTAGCGAACATGAAGAAATTGTATTGGGCACCTTCTTCTACATTCATGCCGGTATAGCCTATATTATACACAGAATGACTGGTATTCTCTTCTTTAAAGGACAAGACCAGGCTAGCTAATCTATTCTCGTTAAGTGTGTCCTCTTCATCCAAGGATATATCAATGTCTCTACTCCAGTCGGTTACATACCAAGCAGGTATCTTGGTAGGTGGTACACTTTCATACCACTGGTCTAGACCCTCTCCATTGTTGAAAGCACACTTATATCCGGTGGGTGTAATGAAATATTTTCCACCTTCAACTAACTGGCAGCCCTTAGGAACAATGGAATCTTCAAAGGATCTATTTCTAAGCATTTCAGGGTATAAGCCTCCATCTCCTACCCGATTAATGTCCTCAAAAAATATGCCATGTAGGTCTGGGCTTGTTTTAAATCTTCTCTTTTTAGTCTTGATCAAGATCTGGTTCATACTATCAACCCTTTCAGCACTAATGTTAGGTCTAATATGAATAAGCTCATATTAATTAATTGTACTTGATTATATAGGTGTCACCACACTTTAGTCTCATCTAGTATCTTATCCTTAGTAGCTTGATTGTCTCTACCCTTTTACTCCACCAGCTGTAAGGCCTGCAATAAAGAACCTCTGATTGAATAAGAACAGTACTACTATTGGAAAGACAGCAAGGACCGCCCCAGCAATCATTACATCAAAATTCTCACCATATGGACCAATTAAAGAAGAAAGACCAATAGTTAAAGTAAACATCTCATTTGTACGAAGCACTATCAAAGGCCAAACAAAACTGTTCCAGTTCTGCATAGCTAGTAGTATAGTCATCGCGCCAAAGGCTGGTTTCATAAGGGGGACCATGATTCTGAAATAGATCCCTATTTCAGTGCAGCCATCTATTCTTCCTGCATCTAAATAGTCTTCTGATATACCTGAGGCAAACTGCCTAAAGAAAAATATTGCAATAGGAGATACCATAAACGGAAGAATAACTCCTGCGTAAGTATTAATAATCCCAAATTGAACCGTTAGTTTGTACAGTGGGAGCATAAGTATCTCTAACGGAACCATCATCACAAGAAGTACCAAAGTAAAAATGGTATTTTTAAATTTAAAATCGTATAAGCCTAATCCATATCCAACAAAGGATGAAAAGAATAGTGAGCAGATGGTAAACAATGCTGCGATTAGAACACTATTCTTGAACCATGAAAAATAAATACCATCCCTATAGCCCATTAAAACCTTATAATTGTTCAATCCCATAATTTCTGGATCGAAGGTAAGCTTCATACCCGTACGGAATACCTCTGATGATGGCTGTAGTGAGGCTATAACCAGATAATAGAGTGGAAATAAAACTACAATTGTTATAAAAACAAAGAATAGAAAGAGCACTACTGAACTTGCGTTTGCTTTAAAATCTGTTTTCATATATGTCACTCCCTCTTCTCAAATAGTCCAAAATACTTGAGCTGAACTATATTAATTGTCAGAATGATGAACAGTAGAACCACTCCAATGGCCGATCCCATGCCAAGATCATTGCGCTGGAATCCTTGCTGGTAAATGTACCTTACAATGGTTAGACCAAGATCTCCTGGATTAAACTCATTCCAGAAGACATAGCCTTCAGTAAACATGCGATAACCATCTATAATAGTAATAGTTAATATATAGGTAATTATAGGCATTATTTGCGGTAGGGTAATATAAAAGAATTTTTGTATTGCACTCGCTCCATCAATGCTTGCAGATTCATATATTTCTTCAGGTACACTCTGTAGTGCTGATAGGTTGTAGACAACATATATACCTGTTGATCTCCATGTGGCTAAGGTTACCATCATAAACATACCGGTTCCAAAACCCATGTTCCACTTTACTGCTTCTCCCCCAAGAGCTATGACCAGCATATTAAAAAAACCTGTATCTAACTCGCTGAACATAAGTCTAAAGGCAATACCCGCAATGATTACCGAAACCAAAGAAGGCACAAATATAGCTGAACGAAAAAAGTTTTTAAACTTAAGAAGCCTTGAATTCAGAAAAGTTGCGAGTATCACTGGAATCGGTATCAATACACAAATAATGCAGATAGTATAAACTGTACTAGTCTTAAGGGCATTATAAAAATGTTCATTAAATAATCTTTTATAATTGCCTAGCCCGATAAATGATACACTGTTTAATCCCTGTATTTTTTGGAAACTCATTATGAGTGTGGAAAACATGGGATAAGCAAAAAATACAAGAAATGTGATTATAAAAGGCAACACAAATATATATGGTGCCACTTTGTTGTTATATAAGATGT
>JAWLDD010000142.1:0-6561 GCA_041686815.1 Candidatus Atribacteria bacterium
ATTTTATAATTAACGGTATACATGTTTTCAAAAAGCTGGCTTTTCCACCACTTCTGAAGTGTTTACTTTGCCATAATTCCCTACTTTAGCTCGAATAGTATAATGATATATGATATAGGATATTACGATGCTTAAGCCTGAGATTAGATATAGAGCAAAGTAGCCAGCTATCTGAGATACGATACCACCTAAAACCGATCCAACTCCGATTCCGATATCAATAGCTGCATAATATGTTGCATTAGCTGCACCTTTTCTTTCTGCTGGGCTAAATTTTACAACCAGAGAATTCATCACCGGAGTAACTATCCCATTCCCAAACCCATTTATAATACCTGCAGTAATAAATAAGTACAATTCAGTTGAAAAGGATAACATCACCATCGAGGTTCCTATGAAGAACATACTCAAAAATATAACTTTGGTTAATCCTAATTTATCAATCAATCTTGTTGAAGTTAATCTTATTGCCAATACTGCTAAAGAATTGACAGTAAAATATGGTCCAATATTCATAATGCCTCGAGATAAAGCATAGGATGGCAAAAATGTCATAACTGTTCCAGTTGTAATGGAAACAAAGAATACTGCAAAGGCCATAGGTAGAGCAGTCCTCTCGAAAATGGATTCTCTGTGTTTGACTTTTGCTTTTTGAGTATAAACCTGATTATTCCTTTTGCCCCGAGATTCATAATTTATAAATAACACAAGGATAAAACCCGAGATACTAAATAAAGTAGAAACAGTAAAAAGATTCATATACGATGATGAAGCAACAAATGCTAAACCAATCATTGAACCGATTGCATTAGCTAGCACCTGTGCTGTACCATAATAACCGTATCCCTCTATTAGCCTGTTACTTGGAATTATGTCCGCTGCAATAGTTCCCGAAGCAGTTGAGTAAGCACTCATTCCAACCCCTTGTATAAAACGTAATGCTAAAAAAGTTGCTATATTCGGTACCCAATTGTATGACAATATAATGGTTGCATTGATAAGTATTCCAAAAAGCAGGATACGCTTTCTACCCTTACTGTCAATAAGATTGCCAAATATAGGACGACATATCATAGATGAAAGTGCAAACAATCCAGTTACGAGACCAACAATAGAGTTATTTGCTCCAAGATGTTTTGCATACATGGGTAAAGGTGAGTTTAGCATGGAACCCGAAATCCCGAGAGCTAGAAACTCTAGCAGTAGCAATACGAAGTATTTAGTCCAAAGCCTGTTCTTCATTAATACACATCCTCAAGTCATTCATTGTCAGCTTCAAGACAACATAATGTCGATGGTGACGGAGGATACTTGTCGCATCCTCCTATTCAAACCAATCATCCATTTATGCATTGTTGAGGTTATTGTTTTACTAAATAGATTCTTAGTCAAAAAACACTTCTTGACCAGATTCAGCAGATTTGTATATAGCATCAAGAATCTTAGTGACTACAAACGCCTGCTCAGGATCCACTAATGGATCTGTGTCATTTAGAATAGAATCTAACCACTGCGCAGCCTCTACAGCACCAGGATCATTGTTTCCTCCTTCAAAATAGGCAATAGAGCCTGTAGGTGACATTCTCTCCTCGGTAAGTAACCCATTATTGGGGCGATTATAGACTAGAGTTTTGCGAATCAAATCTGCCTCAGCACCTGCTTCGGTACCACAAAGGGTAGTAGCAATCTCCTTTGGTGCGGATACGTTAAGTACCCAGGAAGATTCAAGATATATGCAAGCTCCATTTTTCATCTTGATAAGACCGAAAGCAGAATCCTCAACATCAAAGGTTTCTGGATCCCAAGGTCCGAACATATTTCCTTCATATTTATCAGCCATCTTATGGAACCAAACCCCACTTACTGACTTAGGTTCGTAGTTATCCATGCACCAAAGAGTCATATCCAATGCATGTGTTCCTATATCGATAAGAGGGCCACCACCCTGCTTGGATTTATCCTGGAATACACCCCAAGTAGGTACTGCTCTGCGACGAACAGCATGCGCCTTAGCAAAGTATATATCACCTAGATCCCCATTCCTGCATGTTGCATGTAAAGATTGAAGTATGGGATTAAAGCGATTTTGATAACCAATAGTGAGTTTTTTCCCGGATTTTTTCCAGGCATCAATCATCTTTTGTGCAGCTTCGGTATTGTGAGCCATTGGTTTTTCACACATGACATGTTTGCCAGCCTCAAAAGCATCCACTGTTATAGAACTATGTGATACGTTAGGTGTTAAAATGTGCACGACATCTATGTTCTCATCCTTAAGCAGTTCACGATAGTCTACATATACCTTCGCGCCTGGAGTACCATATTCCTTAGCAGCTTTTACTGCCCGCTCCTCAATAATGTCACAAAAAGCCACCATCTCACACTTATGACTCTGTTTGGCCAACGAAGGTAAATGTTTTTGATTGGCTATACCACCACAACCGATTATTCCTATTTGTAATTTACCATTTCTCATATTAAAACCCCTTTCGCTTCATTCTATATAAAGCTTAATCAATATCTGTTATCAAAGGGATGAATGCAATTACTTGATTTTTTTATTTAAAGGGAGTTCAACTAGGCTGAACTCCCTATCGTATAATTCTTACTTGCCTTTCTTTGCAGCCCATTTATCAAGTTGCTTTTGCTTTTCTACAATTATTTCATCTATACCTGCTGCCTTTAGTTTGGATATATATTCAGGTAATTTTTCTTTAGGATCCAGCGTTCCCGTTTCAAGTCAGCTTATGTATTCCAACATTACATTGGTAACTGCAGCTACTTGAGTTTTAACAGGTTCTGAGTTGAATGAGAAACCATAAGCAGGAGATTTAATCGCCGACTTATTAAACTCATCGGTTTTCTGCCATAAATCGGGATCATACCCTTCCCATACATAGGATAGGAAGTTGTTACCTATAGTGTAATTATTGGATATCCATCCTGAGCTCTGAGCGTCGACGTTGTCGGGATATTTGATAATATTATCTGATACTTTTTCATAATGGACTCCTTCGACACCGTTATCAAATAGGTTTACAAGATTCGGATCCTTAAACCAGAGATTTAGTAACATCATAGCCCTTTCAGTATCTCTTGATGTCTTGGCTATTGAAGTCATCATAACTGTAACTGTACTTGTGGTAGCTACAGGATCAGTCATAGATATCTTGACCATGGGTTTACCTGTTCGTATTTCTTCCTGTCTTTCAATGCCAGGTTTAAAGGAATAGAATACGGAACACAATCTGTCAGCTCTTATCTGGTCAAAAGCACCTTCTGTTGATGTCGCTGCGTCTTTAGAAATATAACCCTTTACATACCAGTCTCTTACAATGTTTAACCATTCTTCGTATTCTGGTGTCTCATAAAGGTTGACAACCTTCATGTCATCATCTTTTATTCTAATAACACCAAACCAGTCATCCAGTATATCGAAAGTGCCTTTCGCAATGAGCCCTACCATAGTATTACTGCTTCCGGGATGTCCTCCAGTGGGTATAATGTCTGGCTCTTTCTCCTTGATAGCTTGTAGCACAGGTGTAAGGTCTTCCATTGTCTTTACATTCGAAATGTCTATTCCATGCTTTTCTAATATGTCTTTTCTCATGATTACACCAAAGTCAGCAGCCATATCTCTGGTACTAGGAACCGCATAAAGCTTATTCTCAATTTTACATGCGTCAAGAACATCATCTCCCAGTACAGAAACAATATCCTGTCCATGTTTTTCTAGCAGATCGTCAATAGGAATTACTTGTCCTCTAGCTACTACAGAGCTATAACCATAAAAGCTACTGGTCCATAGAAGATCAATTTTTTCATCTCCAGCAATCATTAAATTTGTTTGTTGTAGCCAATTTGACGCATTGATAAAGGTTAGCTTGATGCTTGCGTTTAACTTCTCTTTGAGAAGCTCATTCATCTTCTCTTCAACTAACGGTTTATCTTTCTGGTCGTTACCGCTAAGTACTACGTGAAGTTCATATGGTTCTAATTCACTCTGAGTATCTTCATCGGGTTTGGTGTCGTCTGTCTGGTCAGGAACCTTTGCCTGATCGGTGGTATCAGGTTTTGTATCTGCATCTTTTTCAGACGAGCAACCTACAAGTTGTAGAGTTGATAGAACCATAATTAGTACTAAGCTAAAGATAATTAAGTTCTTCCTTCTTCTCATAACTAAGTTACCCTCCTAATCATTTATATTGCCCCGGATTAATCCGGTTATAGCCTCAACCTTTTACTGCTCCTATGGTGAGTCCTTTCACGAAATACTTTTGGAAGAAAGGATATGCTAATAAAATTGGAACAACGCCTATTACTGCCAAAGCCATTCTTACTGATTCTTTTGGTATGTTTGAAGTAAAATCATAAGTACCACTGAATTGGCTGGTTGACAAGAATTGAATGTCAAGCAATATCCTATTCAATAAGTTTTGTATGCTATAAAGCTTACTGTCTGTAATGAATATCATCCCGTTAAACCAGTCATTCCAATAGTTAACAGCTTGAAATAAACCAACTGTAGCCATGACAGGATAAGAAAGTGGCAATACAATTTTGAAAAAGATCAACCATTCACTTGCACCATCTATATTAGCTGATTCGATAATTGAATCAGGAATAGTAGTAGCAAAAAAAGTTCTCATTAGTAGTACATAGAAGGCTCGAACTAATAGCATCGGTATTAAAAGTGCCAGAATATTGTTTTTCAGATTAAATAAGCGAGTATACACTAAATATGTAGGTACCAGACCACCGTTCATAAGCATAGTGAAAAATACGAAAAACGTCATACTCTTTCTAAATGGCATATCTTTTCTGGATATAGGATACGCCAACATTGACATAATCAATAAGCTAGCAAAGGTTCCAACTATTGTGATAATTACCGTAATACCGTATGCTCGAAAAATACTATCTTTATTTGTTGCCAAGTATTCATAGGCATAAGAACTTACCTTTTTTGGAAAGAGGGAATATCCATATTTGATGATGGTATTTTCATCAGTTATTGATGCCATAAACAATAGTACGAATGGGATTATACATGCACATACGATTAACATAAAGAATACATTCAGTAATATCTGTGGGTTCTTCCTTCTTTTAATAGTCAATTACTCCACCCCCTTAGAATAAAGCACTTTCACTATCAATTTTTCTTACTACCAGATTAGATCCTATCACCAAAATAAAGCCCACTATTGATTGATAAAGTCCTGCAGCGGAAGCCATACCAATATCACCCATGTTCATTAGTGCACGATATACGTAAGTATCTATTACATTGGTGGTGGACTGTAAAGCGCCTGCATTGAGTGTTACTTGGTAAAATAATCCAAAATCTGCGTAGAAGATACGTCCAATTTGTAATAATGTCATGACAATAATAACCTGCTTTATTAAAGGAATGGTAATCTTTGTAATCTGTTGCCATTTCGATGCTCCATCTATCTCGGCTGCTTCATAGTACTCGCTGTCTATTCCGATAATAGTTGCATAGTATACCACGCATAAATAGCCAGTGTTTTTCCATATGTTTACAATAGTAAGTATGAATGGCCAGTATTTAGGCTCGCTATACCACTGAATCCCCTCCATACCAATCATTGGTAATATGGTATTGTTAATTAAACCAGTTTCCATACTCAATAAAGAGAATACTAAGTATCCTACAATGACCATGGAGATCAAAAATGGAAGTAAAATTACACTTTGATAAAAACGTGCTAAATAATTATTTCTTATTTCATTAAGAAGAATAGCTATTCCTACTGCTGCAACAAGATTAATTATGATAAACGAACCGTTATATAGAAGAGTATTTCTGGTAATAATTAAAGCATCAGCTGTCCTAAAAAGGAATTCGAAATTCCTAAAACCAACCCAATCGCTTAATAAAATACCTTTTGCAAAATCGATATCCTTGAAAGCAATTACAATGCCTAGCATAGGCAAATAGTTGTTAAATAATAAATAGATAACACCTGGTAGCATCATTAGAAATAGCGGATAATACTTTTTATAGTTTCGCTTCTTTTTTATACTGACATATTCCATGTTGCTGCCCCTTTACTTGTTGTGTTATCTATATTTTAACTTATTCTATTTTTTTATTCTGCTATTTTCCCGATTGTATTTGATGTTTTTACGACATCATCTGTTTACTATTTCGGTATTCTACGGGTGTAACCCCTGTTATTTTCTTAAACTGCTTTGAAAAGTGTGAGAAATTATTATACCCTATCATATTTGCTATTTCACTAATTCTCTTATTGGTATTAACCAGCAAACTTTTGGCTCTGTTCATTTTCTGAGAAATCAAGTATTCAGAAATAGTTATTCCGGCCTCTTTCTTAAAAACTCTGTTTAAATGATCAGGGCTTATATAGAATTCATTTGCTATAGACTCCCTTGAAAGATCATTGTCTATATTTTGGACAATATATCGCTTTACTTTGTCTACAAGTGAATCGGACCGTTCACCACTAGCATAATAACTTGAACTACCAAAGTTTTGCATCAACAAAGCAACTTCTTGTTCCTTCTCTATCATTT
>JAWLDD010000143.1:0-6500 GCA_041686815.1 Candidatus Atribacteria bacterium
ATCACAATGGTTTTTATTACTTCATGTGGATTTTGTCCAGTAAATCTAAAAGCGTCATCTATTTACTGATACATAGTCAAGTTCTTTATCTATAAAATCAGCAATATTCATTACAATTCATTTGTTTAGCCAATTAAAAGGAATCTAACTTGAATATCCTTTTCGGATTATCATAAAAGAGCATCTTGGCTATTTGTTTTGCCTCATCTGCACCAAAGACTCCCTCTTCCACCTTATAGGCTAAAGATTTGCTGACATTGATTCTAGCCATATATTGATGGCCATATACTGCATCGATAATTAAATAGTCTCCTCCAAAGGCAATTATTTTGTTAAAAGGCACCGAATCAACCCATTCATACAAAGCATTAACACTGGCAGCAGGTGAAATAATATGAGCCCAGCACATATCTATATATACATTGGGGAAGTTCTTAGCTAGAGCTGATAAAACATGCTGATAAGGATATCCTATGTGGAAAATATCAAAATCTACATCTTGATAATCTAGAAATAGGTTGGACAAAAGGGAGGGATCACTATTGTGTATAATATTTCCATTGCCCTCTTGTAGTCCAGTATGAAACTGGAAGGTAAGGCCACGTTTATTAGCTAGTCTAAGGATATAGTGCATCATATAATCTTGGAATGGCTTCCCAATGATCATTGGACTTACATCCCAATCAGGTGAATTAAAAGTTTCAAAAATTTTGTTAAAGCATTCCTCAGCTTCACTCTTAGTAAACCTCTCATATTTAAGGGTACGGTTATATGCGAGACCAGTCTTCAGTGCCACAGCTCCTGCTTTAAGAGCATTGTCTAAGGCTGCCTTACACGCATCCAGCCAATCGTCAATGGAGGTTATTCTTACTTTGGTATCCCTCTCTACTCTCTTAATATCCTCTCGACTCTGGGGATATATAAAGTGGTCCAAACGGTACACACTTCTAAAAAAGTAGGGATCGCAGTCCAGATTTGCATCTAAAAGACTTACTTTGATTTTTGACATATCCTTTAATACTTTTTTAAAATGCCCAGGCTGTAAACTCTTTTGAAAGGCATTGTCCAGCTCTTGGATTGTATCTCTTGATATCCTATCGATGTTATATAGTGCTTTGACAGATATGTCCAGTGCTCTTCCATACCCAGTATATCGGCAACTCTCCCAATAGGGCTCTACTATATCCCACCTTTCCATTATGGGAATTTCATGATCTATAACTTTCTCAAAGTCTTCAGATTTTAATCCAGCAGAAATCAAATCCCTATTAAAGTAGTGCATTAAATATTCTCTAAGAACATCGGTATCCTTCTCCCTAGCATCCTCCCGATGGGGTAGATGCTCGTGAGAATCAATTATCTCTAGCCCCTCTACATATTCAAATATCTCTTGAAAAGCATTTTTCACCTTATCTTCTCCTCCCCTCACATATTCAAATTATATCTCTCAATATTTTGATGCAACGCCTATGATAATTATATGAATCTATATATGTATATTATATACTGCAGTCGTTGAAAAATAAATGAATATCTGCAATTGCTTCCAAAACAAATATGACATAGCTATATATTGGCAGCTATGTCAGCTTTATTATATTAAATTATCGTTTTTACTTAATACTACTTCATAACCCCAATCAGCTCAATTTGTGCTTCTGCCTTAACATTGATATCAAGATTTGGAAAAATTTCGTCCCAGTCATCCTTTACTTCTTCCCAATAGGCAGGCTTTTGAGTTCGTACTTTTCTATTCAGTTGAAAGACATCAACATTATACTTTTTTTGCATCTTTTCAATGGTCTTCCTGCATCTCGTTTCAATTGTCTTAGCAAATTCCTTTTCGCATTCCTTAATAAAGTCCTTATCTACTAATCTGCCACTAGTGACTCCAACCTGTTCAGCATACCTCCCTTTAACCTTTACATGTATATCAAAGCTTAGTTCACCATCCTTTATGATGGGAGTAGTTTTAGTTTTTGCACTAGTAACCTCCATGACTATAATCCCTTCTTTACTTCCCGGCAAACGTCCGACTACAGTACCTCCTTTATACCGATCTGCAATGATATTAGTGACCTCTATATCCAATTCATCTGCCCATCCTGCCATTTTTCCCTCTTTGATCAATGCACCACCTTTTATCTTAATTTCATCTTTGGAAGCTTCCACCTTAGGAAGAACAAAAGCATCGCCTGCACGAAGACAATTCATAGCCTCCCCCAGATTATGCTTATAGGCTATTCTGGAGTTTTTATCAGCATTAATAGGAAGCTCGAATAAGTAGGTAGCAGAATGATCCTCTTCCTGAGGTACTACCTCCAGGATTTTTTTTGCCGAACCCTCTGCAACAAATATACTAACACTAGTCCTCATTTCCCGATGTCTTAAGAAGAAATCTATCATTTTATCCAAACCATCCTTTAACACCTTATCCGATAGGACCAGGACTTGAAGGTGTTCATAATAGAGGGTAAGGCTGGTTCTGGATTCCATCTCTCGCTCCATACTTATAAAATCGTTTCCTGATTGGGTTATTTGCCATGTTTTAGGTTCATTACCGGAACTACCTGAACCCGATGCAGCAAGTGACGGAGATCTCTTTATGATGGGAAGCTGTATCGTCATCTCATAGACAGGTTGTCCTATAGCTGTTTCCGTCTCTTCAAATCCCTCTTTTATTGCCTCATCTCCTTTTACTTGGGAATCCTTAGGGGAATAGGAGTCAACAGCAATTCCTAAAACATATCCTCTATTCTCGATATCTTTCCTATCCCAACATCCCGTAAGCATCAGTAGGTTTATTGGTATCAGTAGCAAAATAATTGGAAGTATAGTCTTTTTCATTGTTGCATACCCCTCTTTTTCTTGATAGCTGCCCAAACGGTTACAATGGGAAATATGACAAACCCAATAAGAACTTCAAGATATTTCACTCTATCATGATATTCAAACACCACTAGACTGCTTGGGGGAAAGAGAGAAATTATGGGTAGTAGAAGAATATGGGAATAAATCACGTATTTTCCATATCGATTTGGAATGGAGAAAAACTCAGATAAATTTCGTACCGAGATATAGTAAAATATTACTAGAGATGAGAATACTATGGATATCCAAAATACCGCCATAAAAGACTCTAGTCTATCTAAAATCGCAGCTTGAAATTCAATGGATTTTGAGAGATTCAATGTCGGATAAACTATGACTTTTAGCGGAGGTACACCAAAAACCATAATACATATTACGGTTGTTACAACATAGAAAAATACAGGAACACCAAGGCCTAATAAATAGGATTTATAGGCTGCTTTCCTATCAGACGCGTAACACATGAAATATGCAATTGCACCAAAACCTGCAAAATGATAAAATCCTGGAATAATAGCCTTAATCACATTTTTCGTATTTCTAAATAAAATTGGTTTTATCCTATCAGGCTCTATGTTCTGCAGTGACAACACAATAAGTATAACTAGGCTAATGATGGAAACGGGGAAAAGAATATCCAGTACGGCACTCATAGTATGCACATCCTTATATACCATGTATGCAGCTACAACTACCAAAGATATTACCATAATCCATATAGGTGTTTTGTCCACCAGAAATAGTTTAAGTGCTTGAGCAAATAGCCTAGTAGACAATGCAGCATACATGATAACAAATAAAATAATAGGAAGGAGAAAAATTCTACCTAGCCATTTCCCTGCTACCTGTAAGATAATCTGAGGTAGATCCTTATCAGGATAATTGTTCAAAAGATATAAGAAGGGTATTGCACCTGCGTAAAGCAGTAATCCTCCTAAAATCAGTGAAACCCAAGCATCTTGATCTGCTAATGACACCATATCATGGGGCACCACTAAAATATCCACGCCTAAAATGCTGAATACAGTGATTACGAATATTTGAGATGTAGTCAACTTTTGATCTTTCATCTCATTCACCCCTTTTCACCTTGGACTGTTTTTGTTTATCCTGAGGATTCAAAAAAACAGGTCGCTCTATCATAGAACTCTTCTTGCTGCTTATTAATGTTTGCCTTAAATCACTACTCCTATAAGGTGATAATGGACGAATATATCGAACACCAAAGCTCTCTAGGTCAGCTGCATAAATGAGCAGCAATAACATGCCCATTGAAACTCCGAAAATACCTAATGTTGCTGCCAATATCATAAAGGGAATTCGTATAGCTCTAGTTGCTAAACCCAAACTATAATCGGGTATTGTAAAAGAACCTATGGCAGTAAGAGCTGTTATTATAACCATAATAGGACCTACAATTCCTGCCTGTACTGCTGCCTGGCCTATTACCAGACCTCCTACAATGGATACTGTCTGACCTACGACTCGCGGTAGGCGTATACTGGCTTCTTGGAGCATTGCAATTGTCACTTCCATAAGGATGGCTTCCATAATACCTGGAAAAGGCATTCCTGCTCTAGAGCCTGCAATAGTCAAAACCAATATAGTGGGCAGCATCCCGGGATGGTGACTGGTCACCGCTATATATATAGCAGGAAGAAATGATGAAATAAATAAACCTACATATCTTGATAGGCGTAATATAGAAGCGATAATCCAGTTCTCGCAGTAATCATCTATACTCTGTACTAATAAAGGTAATGTAACAGGCACTAACAGAGCTCGAGCTCCGCCCTCCATCAGGATGGCAACTCTACCCTCCATGAGCCCTCTTACCGCCCTATCCGGCCTCTCCGTTACCTGAAATAGAGGGAAAATTGAGTTGGGACTATCAGTTATATGTAGACCTAGCTGTGCTGTGCTGTGAACTCCTTCAATATCTAAAGAGCTTATTCTCTTAATAACCTCATCAACCACATTTTGATCTGCTATATCCTTTATATAAATGGTTACAACCTCTAATTTTGTTCTTCTTCCCAATTTATGTACTTGGAAAACAAGGTTGGGATCCCTTAATCTTCTACGAATGAGTCCAATATTATCCCGTATTGTTTCAGTAAACCCTTCCTGAGAGCCTTGTACAGAAGGCTCGAGTACAGGCTCTCCAACCTGTCTACCTAAATATTTTTTGGTGCTGATAATAAAGCCTTTTTCATAACCTTGAATACATAAAAATGTATCTCCAGACATAATAGCAAATAGTATCTCATCTAGGGACTCCACTTCCTGTGCATTTTGAGCGGTTATCATGGAATCCTTAATGGTCTTAAAGAGGATTGGATCATCTCTATCCAATAATAAAGAGGACTCTATCATCAAAGGGTTGATAATATGTTGCAAGATAAGATCCTCATTTACTAGGCTTGGTATATACACTACTGCTCCATAGATCTCCTGACCCCTTAGTTTGAACTCCTTTGATTTTATATCAAAGTTGTTGTTCATTGCATTCTTGATGTTGGTTATATTGTCCTGCATGTTTCTGGTCAGCTTAATATTTCCATACTTCCTACCATACATTGACTGTTCATTTTGATGTTGTTCAGCTTTTTTACCAATTTTATCCTATTGTGTCCCCTTCCCCAATTTATCCTGTAGTCTCCTAAATATATTCCGCACATTCGCTTCTCCCTAATTCCATAATATTCAAGTCTTATTATTTCCCTATATGCTACTTTTTATTAAAAAAGGAGGGAACAAAAATAGTCTAGGCGAAAGCCCTAGACTATATCTAAATCCATGAACTCTTTATTCAATTCCATACTCAGCCAGCTGCTTCCTCATTTCGGTCTCTTGGGATATGTGACCATTAATGGTGGAATGATGGATACCCTTGCCTGTACCAACATGAGCAATTATCTTGTTCAGTCCATCAAAGCCTTCCCATATCTGACTCTTTTTGCCAGATCTATGAATCTTAACATAAACTTCTGGCCATTGGGACTGTGGCGGTTTTCCATCTCCTGGGACCCATTGGACTCCATCTAGATCATCAATCTCTAATATGGAATCGAGATGGGGCAATTGTCCTATACCATCCAAATGATAAAATGACCTATCTAATCTCCTACAGGTAGCTTCTAATTCAGGCTTACAAAACTCATCAAACATTTCAGGGCTGATCATATAGCTAAAGTCGCATTGGGGTATATAGCTTGGCTTGTCGCTATATATCTGAGCCCAATGGGAATAACCTGGGTTTATAGGCTGTAATATCTCATTTAATTCATTATAGAATAGAAACCAAAGCTCATGAAGTTCCCAGGTAAGCCTCTTAACCTCTTCTGGATAATCATAAAGATCAAATAACAGATTCTCTCCAGGCCGAAATGTGAATAGTATATCAAGGACTCCTCCCAAATCCGTCATTCCCATAAGCACCTGGCCTTGCCAACGTTTCATCCCTTCATAATATATCTCCTTTATACGATTTAGCCAAACATTATTAGGATCATATTCAAAATGTAGTTCGGTAATAGGTAGTACCTCTTCGGGATGGAACCATACGCCGCCTGTAGAGTTGTCCAATCTAGCTCCTAAAAAGGCTGCTACAACCCCTGGGCCAAAAC
>JAWLDD010000144.1:0-6500 GCA_041686815.1 Candidatus Atribacteria bacterium
TTGATTCTTGTATCGGAATTCTTTACCTTGGCACTGTAGTGGTAGTAAAGTCCAGCTAAAGTTTTACCCTTTAAAAACTCGAGTTTTACTGAGTCAAAATCCTTTGCGCCCATCAACCGGGGATGAAAGAGTCCCATTTCCACGGCAGCCCTAATTACAATTTCACGTTGAACCTTAATAGGAACGCTTTCCCAGTGGCATATGGGAGAATTAGCTATCATGTTGACCCATTCATTAAGGGTAAGGTTTTCTATGCCCAATTCATCGCATATGAATTGGACTACAGGGGTTCCTTCATCTTTCATCTTTGAGCTATAGTGGTAATACAGACCTCCCAAGGTCTTACCATTTAAGAATTCAAATCGGGTATTACAAAAATCTTTATATCCCATAAACCTGGGATTTTGGAATCCCAATTCCTTAGCAGCGGACATAACTATATGCTTCTTTATATCATCGGGCATGGATTCCCATGGAATCTTTATATCGGGCTCCTTTAGCAAACTATACCACTCTTCTATAGTCAAGGGAGCGATACCACAAATACCGCATATATAGGATATGGTATCCATCCCCGAATTTGCTGCTTTTTGAGCATAAGGTGCATGGAGACTGGCTAGGGTTTTGTTGTTGAGAAAAGCCGTTGGTGTATTTAGATCCTCATGCTTTAGAAGTCGAGGATTGCTTTTGCCCATTTCCTTGGCTTTCTCCTGGAGTATTCTGCCAATATAGGGCTCGGGTATTGCTTCCCATTTAAAGTTTTTTTGATACGAAATAAGGTGTATCCATTGCTCATAACTCAGTTCTGGTATGCCGTATACATCGCATATATAATCGATACTTCGCACACCACCGCGGTTAAGCTTAAAAAATCGGGAAGCAAAGCTGTAAAGGTTCATACCATTTAAAAATGGTACACTGACCTTTAGGTCCTCTATTGACATCATCCTAGGGTTATCGTAGCCTAACATTTCTGCTACCTGGAACAAAATATCTCTAATAATATGGTGAGGGATGACGTCCCAAAAAAGGGTGATTTCCGAATTGGTTATATAGGAAATCCAGTCCTCTTTAGTAATTTCTATATTCAGATCATTACACATGTTAATGATGACACTGCCCCGAATATCGTCATATTTATTCTTGTAGTAATTATAAAAACCTGTGAGGGTGCGATCATTTAGAATATCGAATTTAACCGAGAAATCGTCGTTCTTAAAGAATATAGGATGGTCATAGCCTAGCTCACTACATGCTTTAAGTAGAATTTCACGCTGCGCAGCCTTTGGGATATTTTTCCATGAAAATATGTTATTCTCTCCGATAAACTTTATCCATTCATCTACGCTGACTTCAGGTATCCCAAGTTGGTTGCAGACATTGGTTAGTATATGGACTCCTTTTTTTCTTGGAAAACCGGTCTTATAATAGGAATATAGACCGTTTAAGGGCTTATGGTTTAAAAACTTATAACGATGCTTTTCCAAGTCCTTGGATGCAATAAACCTGGGGTTAGGAAGATTCAGCTCCTCAGCAATCATATAGAGCAATTGGCGATGGACATTATAGCTGACTTTACTCCATAAGAAAGCTGATGACCGCTGTGAACTATCCTTCTGGGATAATATTGCTATAACTTGATCTATATCGTCAAATTCGTCAATTTGTTCATTTGGTAAAATATTCAAGTAAGTATCTCCTTTCGCTATCCAACACTACTTGTATCATCATACTATGCTGCCCAACTATATGGGCACTCTCATATAACATAATAACTTCTGCTGGATAAATGGATGCCCATTTAATATTATAGACCTTATACCTTACAAATAAAATTCGAAGAATGTATAAAAATAAATTTATTTTTTGTGTAAATCATAACAAAATAGATGAATTAACGTAAAAAAGCTTCTAGAACATACCTGTTATGCCTATTTAAGCAAAAGGATATCCTAGAAAAATATAGATATTTCTGCCGAAATATGATATCCTATGATAGTCAAATTAACACTAATCAACCCTTTGTGCTGTTGTCCTACCATAGATAAACTAGTTATGTATATAGCTGGATAGGGACAATGGTCAATCAGATGATATACAGGGGGAACGACAGAAATGAGATCAAGCATATTGGAAGATAGTATTGTAAAGGTCCAAGAAAAAAGCAGTATATCCATAAATCTTTTGGATATGGCTCAAATGATATCCGTTGCAGTAGATTTAATGGAAGACGGGGTATATGACCATGGCCAGAGAGTGGCTTATATAGCATACCGATTATTCAAGGAACTATACCCCAACGAAGATGCATTTCCCATAGTATTGGGAGGGTTTATGCATGATATAGGCATTGATACCAATGAGAACAAAAAAGAAGCACGAAATTTCATTGTGGATGATCATATCCTACAGAACCATACCCAAGAAGGAGAAATGCTATTAAAGAATGTAGACCTCTTAAAGGATATTAGCCCTATTATTAAACACCACCACACCTTATATATGAAAATACCACATTTAGATAGCGACAATGTACCCATAGAGTCACAGATAATCAATTTGGCGGATAGGGTTGAGATACTAATAGATCCCAATAAAAACATCCTGAGCCAAGAAAATCAAATCCTGGATAAAATCAGGAAGTTTTCTGGGACCATGTTCAATCCCATAGTAGTGGATTGTTTTATAGAATTGACAAAACAAGAAGCTTTTTGGTTGGATATAAACAATAAACATATGAACGATAAGCTGTGGAAGCAAATTTTTGACGAGAAAACCATAGTAAGCAAAAAGGATATTCGACAGCTGGCTGGCCTTTGTGGGGAAATAGTTGACAGGAAGAGTTCATTTACCCGGATCCATTCCAAGTACGTAGCATCTATATCCAAAAGGCTGGGTAAAACTTTGGGCATGGATGAAGAAGATCAATTTATGCTTGAGATAGCTGGCGAACTTCATGATTTGGGAAAATTATCTATTCCCCATTCTGTTTTACATAAAGAAGGTAAGCTAACGGAAGAGGAGTATAAGCTTATCAAACAGCATACCTATTATACTTATTACTTGATTGACCGATTAAATACAATGGAAAAGGTAAGGGACTGGGCAGCCTTTCATCATGAAAGACTGGATGGCAATGGTTATCCTTTTCGCTTGAAGGGGCACAGACTTGATTTGGGAGCTCGAGTATTAGCCGTGGCGGATATTACTGCAGCCCTATCGGAAGACAGACCCTATAGAAAGCAGTTGCCCAAGGAGAAAATAATGGATAATCTTTGGAAAGAAGTAAAGGATAACAAGATAGATGGTGATGTAGTAAGTTCTTTGGAACGAAATTTTGAATATATTAGGGGTGATTATAATGCCTTATAGTGTAAGGCGAATCTACGTTGAAAAGAAAATGGAATTTAATGCAGAAGCTCAAAATCTCTTCTTGGACTTAACCCAGAATTTGGGCATAGAAGGGCTTGAATCAGTGCGAGTGGTATACTGCTATGACATCATGGGACTTTCTGACCAGGAGTATAAAGAGGTATGCAGCACTATTTTTCAATCAAACTATGGAGAAGAGGTCTATCATGAGCAATTGCCTCTGGATGAGGAGGATCGAGTATTTGCCACTCAATATATCGCTGGCCAATACGATCAAAGGGCAGAAGCTACAGCAAAGACCATTCAGGTAATCACTCTAGGAGATGTTCCCAAGGTGAAAACAGCAAGGGTAATTGTGCTCAAGGGACAGCTAAGTGATGAGGACTATGATGCTATCTGCAGATATATCATCAATCCTGTAGAATCTGTACAGATCCCTATGGAGAAACCACAAACTCTGTTTGAGGATATGGATTCATCTAAAGGCATAAGTGTGGTGGAAGGCTTCATAGAGGCGTCCCGTGAACAGCTTGAAGAACATATGGAAGAAATGGGATTTGCCATGGATCTGGATGATCTGTTATTGTGCCAGAAATATTTTAGAGATGTGGAACAAAGAGATCCTACCATAACCGAAATGCGGATGATCGATACCTATTGGTCTGACCATTGTCGACATACTACATTTCTAACCAGGTTGGATGATATAAATTTTGAACCAGGTTTTGCTGATATACAGATTCGTAAAGCCTTTGATGAATACAACAAATCCAGGGAATATGTCTATGAAAACAGAAAAAAGGGCATAAGTCTCATGGACATAGCCACTATTGCCATGAAGGAAATGAAAAAGAGAGGCATGCTGGAGGATCTGGATGAATCTGAAGAGATAAATGCATGTAGTATAGTTGTAAAGGCCAATGTTAATGGGGCAGATCAGGATTGGCTTGTTATGTTTAAGAATGAGACCCACAATCATCCTACTGAGATAGAACCCTTTGGTGGAGCTTCTACTTGTTTGGGAGGAGCAATACGGGATCCCTTGTCCGGCAGGTCCTATGTATATCAAGCCATGAGGATAACTGGAAGCGGAGACCCGAGGACCCCCATTCATGAAACGTTGGAAGGGAAGCTGCCCCAGCGCAAAATAACCAATTTAGCTGCAGCAGGCTATAGCTCCTACGGAAATCAAATAGGTTTACCGGCAGGCCAGGTTGTGGAGATCTATGATCCAGGATATGTGGCAAAAAGGATGGAGCTAGGTGCAGTTGTAGCAGCTGCTCCGAAGGAGAATGTTGTACGCAGCACTCCCAAGCCTGGAGACGTAGTCATACTTGTAGGTGGAAGAACAGGCAGGGACGGCTGTGGCGGAGCCACTGGTTCCTCCAAAGCACATACCGAGGAATCTATGGAGGAGAGCGGTGCGGAAGTGCAAAAGGGCAATCCTGCCGAGGAGCGGAAAATACTACGTCTCTTTAGAAAACCGGAAGTCAGCACTCTGATTAAGAAATGTAACGATTTTGGCGCTGGTGGTGTTTCAGTAGCCATAGGGGAACTGGCTCCAGGTCTATTTATAGATTTGGATTTGGTACCCTTAAAATATCCAGGCTTGGACGGCACTGAAATAGCGATATCCGAATCTCAAGAGCGGATGGCTGTTGTAGTGGACAAAGATGATGAAGCTAAGTTTATTGCAGCTGCTAGAGCAGAGAATTTAGAAGCTACCACTGTGGCTGTTGTTACAGAGGAACCTCGGCTTAGGATGAGATGGAAAGGTAATCTTATAGTAGATATAAGCAGGGATTTTCTTGATACCAATGGGGCACCTAAAAGCAATGGGGTCATGGTGACTTCTCCCGACTTAGAGGATAGCTTCTTCAAGCAGGTTTGTTGTGAAAAAGATAGAGCTGATGAATCTGAGGTAGGTATAAAGGATCAATGGATCAAAATGCTTCAAGACCTTAACATCTGCAGCCAGATAGGATTGGTCCAACGCTTTGACAGCACCATCGGAGCTGCAACAGTGCTTATGCCCCTGGGCGGTAAAAACCAATTGACTCCAGCAGAGGGAATGGTGGCAAAGTTGCCGGTCTTGGATGGTGAAACTACCACAGGAACCATAATGACCTTTGGCTATAACCCCAAGATTTCAAGCTGGAGCCCCTTTCATGGCGCAGTATACGCTATAGTGGAAGCTATAGCCAAGATAACTGCAATAGGAGGGGATTATAGGAGGGTAAGGTTGTCCCTCCAGGAGTATTTTGAAAGATTAGGCAAAGATCCTGGAAAATGGGGCAAACCCTTTAGCGCGTTACTTGGCGCATACTACGCTCAGATGAGCTTGGGAATTCCAGCCATTGGTGGCAAGGACAGCATGTCAGGAACCTTTAATAACATATCTGTGCCTCCTACCTTGGTTGCTTTTGGAGTAACGGCTTTTGATGTCAGAAATACCCTTTCGCCGGAATTTAAAAAGACAGGAACCAAGGTGGTATTGATACCTCTAGCAAGGGATCAATGGGAACTACCGGTGTTTGATGAGCTTAAAGCCAATTATGAGAGAATAGGCCAACTAATAAAAGAGGGAAGAATCTTGGCTGCTCACAGTGTTAGAGCAGGAGGAGTGGCTGAAGCTATAAGCAAGATGGCCTTTGGCAACGGAATAGGCTTTGAATTCAAAGATGGAATTGAAGCAGACAGCCTTTTTGCTCCCAATTATGGCTCGATAGTGTTGGAGCTGGAAGAAGGTCAGTGTCCTAAGGAAATATTTGAGGGTATTCCATGGGTGGAGCTTGGTTCTACTAAAGTTGAGCCTGTTATCACCATAGACGGAACTCATATTTCCCTTGATGAGATTATAGATAAATGGCAGCAGCCATTGGAAGATGTATTTCCCACTAAAGTAGGCAAGAAACAGGAAAGAACTCAGTGGCTCTCCTACAACCAAGGCACTGTTATAAAATCAAAGCCAAAGATTGCTAAACCTAGAGTTTTTATTCCTGTTTTCCCTGGGACGACATCTGAATATGATCTTATTAAAGCCTTCCACAGCGCAGGTGGACTAGTGGAAACCCAAGTCTTTAAGAATTTAAAGTCCGATGAGATCAAAGAATCCATACAGAGGATAG
>JAWLDD010000145.1:0-6489 GCA_041686815.1 Candidatus Atribacteria bacterium
GCTTATTGCTCCGTAACGCTTTATCAGAGAATATCTTATCCTCTGCATACGTTTGGATAGCTTCCTTAATAGTACTATTAATAGGACTTGTTGATGATTGGTGTAAATCAAGAAATATGGATTTTCCTGCAATTCCTAAACTATTAACTCAAATTTTTGCTGCAGTCATCATTTTTATTATAGGAATAAGGTTTAGAGGTTTTTATAACTCGTTGACTAGTGAATATATAACTTTACCTATAAGTATCCAATTCATTTCTACTGTTTTATGGATATTTGGGTTAACAACTGTAATAAATTTTATGGATGGAATGGACGGTCTTGCAGGTGGAGTATCCCTCATATCTAGTGTATGCTTATGCATTATTGCAATTGTAAAAGGACAGATATACTCAAGTTACCTGCTTATAATACTAATAGGATCCCTTATATCTTTTCTAAAATATAATAAAATGCCTGCAAGAATATTTATTGGGGACTCTGGGGCTACATTTCTAGGATTTATACTTGCGGTAATATCGCTTGAGGGTGCGTTTAAGCAGGCGACTATAATATCTATTTTTTCACCAGTATTGGCTTTAGGATTACCGATATTTGATAACATTTATGTTGTCTTTAAGCGAATACGGGAAAAAAAAGCGATTTATATAGGTGATAGAAGTCAAATACATTTTCGGCTTCTTGATAGTGGAGTTGAACCCAGAGCTGTTATTAAATTTTTGTATCTTATCAGCGCATGTCTAGGTGTAATATCTATAGTATTGGTTTTGGTTTAAAAGTGGTATTAATGATTACATTCAATACCTAATATAATAGTGACATTAGTTATCAAGCATAATGATTACACGAAAGGATGTGATATTTATGACTTTATTGGAAGATATCCATAAATCAATTTGCGACATATTACAGGAAAGACATAACAACAATGAGGTTAAAAGCATTGATGAATTTGACTCATTTGAATTTATACAAATAGTACTAGAAATCGAAGACATGTACGATATTGAGTTTGATGAGAATAAGCTTACATTAGATGTACTAAAAGACTTAGACGCGTTAAGCTTGTATATTCAGCAAAAAATCGATAGCCATGATGTGTTGGATGGAGAAGAGTTATGAGGATATATGAAAAACAACTGGAAGAGAAAAAACCAATATTATTCAAACTATTGAGTGATTCCCAAAAAGAAATACCATTCTATAATAAGGTACTAAAAGATGATATTATGCACTATCTTAATAACTATGATGCATGGACTGAAATACCTATAGTGAAAAAGGAAACCATACAGAATGAATGGACAAGCTTTGTACCGAATGTAGATATTTTAACAGCTCCGGGTATAAAAGTAGCATATACCAGCGGGAGTACGGGCGAACCGTTGAAAATAGTGAGAAGCATTAAACAGGAGATATATCATACGAAAAAGTTATGGGAAGCGAGAAGGCAATGGAATAAAGATATCATGAATATGCGTTTGTTGTATTTATACCGAAATGTAGAATCAGAGAAACTGAAAGTGCTGCGTTTGGGAGAACACAAGGATTACCTGGATTTGTCAGAAGGAAGCATGGCCTCCTATATCAAGGAGATAATTAACTTCAGGCCTGAATGGATGATTGGACCACCGATAGCTGCGACAAGGTTAGCTAACTATTGCAAAGAAAAGAAGCTTTGCATTAATAGTATAAAACTAGTTGAGCTATTCGGTGAGATGCTGCTACCATATCAGCGCCAAGCTATAGAGGAAGCATTTGAATGCAGGATAATTAACCACTATGGAGCACGTGAATTTGGAGTTATTTCATATGAATGTCCAGACAATAATATGCATGCTTGGACGGATGACTATTTTATTGAAGTGATTAAGGATGGAAAACCTGTACCAGCCGGTTCAACAGGGGAGATAGTTATTACATCTCTAAGAAATAGGACAATGCCTTTAATTAGATATGCTTTAGGTGATTTAGTAGAACTTACATTGTTAAAAGACGAATGTGGTTGTGGACAACATTCAAAATACATACTGAAACCTGTAGGGGGGAGGATATCTAATTTAGTTATAACTCCTAAAAAAGTTATCAGCAGTAGTATCTTTGATACTTTGTTCTCAAGATTCATTGTGAAATATACCAACTCAATAAAGGAATTTCAAGTAGTGCAGAAAAGTCCGAATAGTTTTGATGTACATATTGTTGAAGGTAATAAATATGCTTACTGCAATATAAATGAGTTGCTTGAACAGTTACGGATTCATTTGGATTATGCAGATATCAATATTATAAAAACTAATCACATAAGGAATGAAAAGTCTGGAAAGACACCAACATTTATACCATTAAGCCAATAGATTAGGACTGGTAAGACTCTATTAATCTATAGAATGAGAGGGACTAATGATGGAAAACATCAATATAAATGGTTATTATGAGCTGGATTCAAAGTATTTATGGCATCCATGGAGCTCTGTCAAGCAAGCTAAAAAGCACACAATTATGGTTAGTGGTGAGGGCTGCCTTGTTACAAGTATTGAGGGGATGAAGTACATTGATGCTACAAGTGGTGCTCTTAATGCAAGCTGTGGGTTTAGCCACCCTGAAATTCTTTCTGAGATTATGAAACAGCTCTCAGAGCTAATGAATTTCGATATCAAGCAGTTTTCTACAATACCATCGATCAAACTCGCAAAAAAAATTGCAGATTTACTTCCTGATGGTCTTAGTAGAACTTTCTTTTGTTCAAGCGGTTCAGAAGCAATGGAGACAGCGGTAAAAATGGCTAGAACCTATGCAAAGATAAAAATGGGTAAAGATAGAGCTAACATTATTACTTTTGCTGACGGATATCATGGGACAACCCTATGCACAGCTAACATGTCCGGGAACCCTTTTATCAACGATGGGAATGATATGGCATCAGATAGCTTCTACCATATAGATACACCAAAATGCAAGAAGTGTAAAGATTTTGTAAAACATGATATTTGTGCAATGCCAAACGCTAATCAATTAGAAAAACTAATAATTGAATTAGGATCAGATAGTGTTGCTGCTTTTGTTATGGAGCCAATTCTGGGAATCGGGGGACTAGTTATCCCTCCGAAAGAGACTGTGAAGGCTATCAAGGAAATATGTAGTAAATATAATATATTACTTGTGTTTGATGAAACAATGACAAGCTTTGGAAGAACAGGTAAAATGTTTGGATTCGAACATTTTGAAGTGATTCCTGACATATTGGTTACTGGAAAAGGAATAAGTGGAGGCTATTTTCCAATGTCGACAATTACAGCATCTGAAGAGATTTATCAAGCATTTTCAGAAGATTCGTATTTAGGTGGCTTTAGACATGGTCATACAAACTCCGGACATGCTACTGGGGCTGCAGCAGCTTTGGCTACAATCGATACCATATTAAAATATGATTTAGTCCACAACTCAGCGAATATAGGGGCTTATTTGTTAAAGAGACTAGGATTCTTAGAAATTGAGTACGATTTTGTTCGCAACTTAAGGGGAATGGGCTTAGTAATAGCAATGGATATTATTGATGAGCCTACCTGTGATAATCTGGTTGAAAAGTGTTTTCAAAATGGTTTGATTGTCAGACAAATCGGTTCAGTTATAGGGCTTTTGCCACCACTATTAATAACTAAGGAGCAAGCTGACCAAATAGCTGAGATTATGAGTTTATCATTTAGGCAAATAAGCAATGAATAATGAGGTATAGAAATGGATTTAGTTCGATCAAATGAAAAAAAATGCATATACCTAAGTGACATTTTGAAGTATCAATACGAGGATCAGCCTGACATGATTGCAGTAGTTTATGCAGAACGAGAATATACTTACAGTGATGTATATTTAATATCATTAGGCTTATCCAGTAAAATAGGAGAGCTCCTGCAATGGAAATCCGGCAGGATAGCTATACTTATGAAGCGTTCTGCTAATTACATCATCGCATATTTCGCTTCACTATTCTCCGGTTCTGTAATAATTCCCATTGACCCGGAATTAACTAGTGAGGAGATCAAAAGAACTATTGAGTATTGTGAAGCTGATATAATTTTATGTGATTCCAAGTATGATAGTATCAGAAAAATAATTAATGAGGAGAACCACATAGAAGTAAACCAGGTTAACTATGATTACTATGCTCAATCTATAATATCAGATAATACAGTGACAGGTTATGCTAATCCTGATGAAGAAGTGCTTCTGCTTCACACCTCCGGGTCAATTGATAGACCCAAAAGGGTAATGCTTACTCATAGGAATATAATAGAAAATGCTTCAGCTCATGTTTTGCATATGAATTTGAAACCAGAACAAAAGGTTCTTATAGCACTTCCAATGCATTTTGGTTATTGCAATACTGCTCAGATAATTTCTCACTTTCTACTAGGCGGGACCATAATAATCATGGATCAAATTTTTTCACCCCATAAGTTTTGTCAGTTAGTCAATGATTATCAAGTAAATGTTTTTACGGCAGTACCAGCAATGCTAATACAATTAGCAAATTTTAAACATTATGATAAGTACAACTGTAATAGTTTGGAGCAAATTACATTTGGAGGAGCCCCGTTTCCGACAGAACGTTTTTCTGATGTGAAAGAAAAGTTTGGCAATGTAAAACTCTGTCAGACATATGGGTTAACTGAAGCCGGACCGCGAGTAACCGGAGTATCGCCAGACTCAGGTTATGAATTAAGTAATACGGTAGGAACTTTACTTCCAGGAGTCCAAGTAAAGGTGATTGATGAAAATGATTATGAGGTAAATTCTGAAAAAACGGGTCAAATCATAGTTAAAAGTGCGGGAGTTATGAAAGGGTATTATAAACGAGAAGATGAGACTAAGAAGGTATTAAGAGATGGATGGCTTTATACTGGCGATTTAGGATATTTTGATAAATATCAGAATCTTTTCATAGTGGGTAGAATCAAGAATGTTATAATACGTGCGGGTGTTAATATCTATCCTGAAGAAATAGAGACTTACTTGCTAAAACATAGCATGGTCAAGGAAGTCTTGGTTCAGGGAGTAGAAGATATAAACCTGGGAGAAGTGCCACACGCAAAAATCATCCCAACAGATGAAAATGCAAGTATTGCTGAAATTAGTGAGTTTTGCAAAGTTGGTTTAGCTCGTTATAAGATCCCTACTATAGAGTTTGTACAAGAACTTCCTCATACATATAATAAAAAGATAAAAAGATTACAGTGACTTAAAGAGAGGTTTGAAAATGAGGAACAATAAAAAAACTATTATCCAATTCGATCAACTAAAAGCATTAATCGAAAACATACTGATTGGATATTCACTTCCGGTAGAGCAAGCCAAGATTGGAGCTGATGTTATAGTTTCTGCGGATTTAAGAGGGGTTCATTCACATGGATGCTCAAGAATAATTTCTCTTTATAAGCAGTTAATAAAAGCGAAACATGTAAGACTTGATACTAGCCCAATCAAAGCACAAAGGGATTCCGTAGTCACTTTTATAGATGCGATGCATGGGTTTGGCCCTTATGTGAGCTATGAGGCAATGCTAAATTGCATAAATTCGGCAACAAATGAAGGAGTTGGGATTGTAGCAGTTACGAATAATACTAACTTTGGAATGGCAAGTTATTATTCTTTGATGGCTGCAATGAAAAACTTTATAGGCATAGTGGTTACAAATGGGAGTCCTGCAGTTGCGCCTCCAGGAGGCTTAAGGCCTATAATTGGAACAAATGCATTGTCTGTTGCTTTTCCATATACGACTAATCAACCTATAGTTTTTGATATAGGTATGAGCTCAACCTCCCTAGGTAACTTATACTTAGCAATGTGTAAGGGTGAAAATGTGCCTGGCAAATGGTGTGCATCATCGCTTCTTAAAAAGCTAGAACTAGAGCCTGAAGAAAAAATTGATCCGCGAATAATTTTTGATAATAGAATGGTAGCGCCTCTTGGGGGTGGTGATTTAAAGGGTGAATATAAAGGTTTCCAACTCAGCCTTTTGCTAGATATGTTCATCTCAGTGTTATTTGCAGGATCATTTAGTTTCGAACAGAAAAAAGGTTGTTCTGATAACCTCTTTATTGCACTAAATCCAACAAAGTATCTATCGGAATATCAATATGAAAGTAGACTAAAATTGCTACTGGAACAGCTAGGTAATTATGAAGTCGATGAGAGTTTTGAAAAACTTCGAATACCTGGTGAACGGGCAAATAGATTGCATAGGGAAAGAATCACCAATGGAATACCAATAGAGAGTGAATTATTGGAGATGCTTTTAGACGAAGCGAGAAAATTAAAGATACCGACTGGTTTCTTAAGATCAAATAAAGGAGTTAAATTCTTGACAACATTACTGTTAGCTGCAATTTTAGATATTTCGCAAACTAAGAAACTAGACCTTGCAAGTGTTTTTTCGCTTATGTCTGAGCGCATAATTTAACTCCTTTATTTGATCTTAAGAAACCAGTCGGT
>JAWLDD010000146.1:0-6476 GCA_041686815.1 Candidatus Atribacteria bacterium
CATATCTATATTATACCATAAACGCAACCCTTTGACGGGCTTGCTGTACACTAGTTATCATTCTCTCGATAGTATTTATTATAGCATAAAGACTGGGGAGGCTCCATATATAAATCAAGCCTAGTCCCTGGCATTTTCAATAAGCTTTTTTATATCATCTTCATCAAAATTGTAGACAGTGTTGCAATAGTGGCACACCAATTCCGCTTTACCGTCCTCCTCTAAAATAGCTTCCAGTTCTTCCTTGCCTATAGTAAGAAGTATAGATTCCAATCTTTTCTTATTGCAATCGCACGCAAAAATAGGATAGACGTAATCATTTATCTTTAAATCCATATCCCCTAAAACCTCACCTAAGATCTCTTCGGGATTCTTACCCTGGTCAACCATTGTTGAAATAGGAGGAATCTCCGATATCCTCTTTTCTATCTTTTCTATCAAGTCATCTGAGGCTCCGGGAAGTGGCTGAATAATGAATCCTCCCGCTGCTTTAACACTACCGTCGGGGTTGACCAAGACCCCCACGGCTACTGCTGAAGGTTTTTGTTCTGAAAAGGCCATATAATAGGCAATATCTTCTCCTATCTCCCCAGATACAATATCCACCTGCCCTGCATAGGGTTCCTTAAGACCCAAATCTTTGATAACCGTTAATTTCCCGTTGTTTCCCACCGCACTGGCTACATCCAGTTTTCCAAGGGAATTTAAGGGCAAATCTATATGGGGATTATCGACATATCCCTTTGTTCTCCCATTGGATTTAGTAACCACCACTATATTACCTATAGGTCCGCCACCTTTTAAGACTATAGAGAGGGTGTTATCTTTACCCTTCATATCTATAGCCATCATAACAGCAGCTGTCATTGTCCTACCTAATGCAGCTGATGCAACAGGATACAGGTCATGGGTTTTTCTAGCTGCTTCCACCAAGTTAGTAGTTGTGGCGGCAAAAGCACGAATGTTACCTTCCGCTGCTGTAGCTCTTACTATATAGTCCTTCATTTCTACTGCTCCTTATTATCTCAATATAATTAGAGTCATTCATTTTCCATATTTATTATGGTTTTTGAGCACCAAATAAAATACGCTGATCCCGATTGTTTGGCGTCTCAAAGGTCGAGTGTTTATAGCAATTTACATTTTCAAAACCTTTCTGACGCAACATCTTAATTATTTCCTGTGATTTATATGCCTTTTGCACATGGGTTTCGTCAAACCTTCTGTAATGGGACCCCTCTCTTACAAAAAAAGTCAAATCCATGGTGCAAATACTATTTTCTTCATCAAAGTAATTTTGCCATATTAGCGATATATCAGGGTCATCATCAACCATAATATTATTTCCCAATATAGAGGATAGCTTATAATAGGTGCTTATGTCAAACAATAATAAACCACCTGGTTTCAACATAGCGAAGATGCCTGAAAACACCAGATCTAGATCATCATCCTCTACAATATAGTTTATTCCATCGCACATTATGGTAACTGCATCTACACATCTGTGCAGCTCAATATCTCTCATATCTTGGCACACAAAGGGTATACTAAGCCCTTTTTTCCGAGCTTTTTCCTGAGCCACTGATAACATATCATGGGATTGATCAATTCCTATTACATTATATCCACGCTCTGCCATGAGGATTGTCATATTGCCAGTCCCACAAGCCAGGTCGGCGATATCTCTGGGCTTGACGTTATAATGACAAAAGAGCTTCTCAATATAGTCAGCCCACTCTACGTAATCAACATCCTCCATCATTCTATCATACACATAAGCGAAATTTTCGTACATTCCCTTGCTCCTAATACTATATTGCCAATATTCTACCATTGCATTAATGTAAAATCAATTAAAAAAGAGCGCCTATTAAGGCGCTTCATTCTCAACAACTTCTCCACTTTCATCAAGGTTCTTATTCAAATATTTATCGAATACCCAATTTGTGAAGGATATGGCTATCATCATAGGGAAAGTTAGGCCAACTACAAAAAACGGTATAATAAAGAGTAAACTATAATAGAATACAACTGCGAACAATAAGAATGATAATAAGAAGAAGCCAAAGGTACGAGGCAACTCAGCCATTGTGAAGATCAGGGCATTCTTAAATATTTGTCTCAGCTTTAACTTGTAGGTTACCAGCATAGGGAAAATAAACATGTTCATCATTGCATATAAAATACCTATCATAATTATCAGGTAACGCAATACTGCAAAGATGAGATTTTGCTGTGCTTGAACTGCATAGAAGTTAACATTAACATAGAAGATCGACAAAACTATGCCATTAATAAGCATTATTATAAGGCTCTCTTTCCAGTTTTGTTTCCATGCATCTTTAAAATCGCTCCATACCCATGCATGTTCATCACGCGCCCAATTCCTTATGACATATGTTGCACCTGCTGTGGCTGGCCCTGCTATCATGATGCAGGGGATGAGCAACAACAGTATGGTGAATACGAAACTCTGAATATTACCTGTCGTTTGAATTATTTCATCTGGGTTTTGTGCTAATGCCATCAGATTAGTATAGACTACAAAAAAAGCTGGTATCCAGAATATGGAGTACAATAGGTTTAGTTGAATCAATTTCCAAAACCTAACCTGTAATACTATAAAAAAGAGTTTAAACCTTCCTATCTGTACATCCTCTTTTTTTAGATCAGGTTTGTTGGGATTACCATAATACATACGATTGAAAAAACCACCAAACATATGAACAGTCCTTTCTTAGGCAAAAATGCCTTCTTTTGTATTCTTAAGATATCTATAATATAGTTTAGATAATTCCTAAAGCTTTCATCACTCTTCTTAAAGTTTCTTTAACATTTTTATCAGCTTCCACCAAGGGCAGGCGTAATCCTCCCACATCCATTCCCATGATATTTAACGCTGCTTTTACGGGTATGGGATTTGTAGTCATAAATAAGGCATTATACAAGGGGTTGAGTTCCTGATGGATTTTAGCTGCTTTATCGCAATTCCCAGCTACATAAGCATCTATCATAGCCCTTATTTTTGAACCAGCTACTTGGGCTGCAACGCTAACTACTCCGTATCCTCCAGCGCATAGAACAGGTAAGGTGAAACCATCATCGCCTGAGTAGACTAAAAAGTCCTTATCACAGCCTGCAATTATCTTTGTTATCTGATTCATATCTCCACTTGCTTCTTTTAATGCTACTATGCTTGGTATCTTGGATAGGGCTATCGATGTTTCAACGTCCATATTACCACCTGTTCTAGAGGGAACGTTATAGAGCATCATAGGTAAATTTATGGCCTCAGCAACAGCTTTAAAATGTGCATATAATCCTTGTTGATTTGGTTTATTATAGTAAGGTACTACTACCAATACCCCATCTGCCTTCGCCTCAACTGCTAACTTACCCATCTCTATTGTAGCACGAGTACAATTGGTTCCAATACCAGCAACTATAGGTACATTCAATTTATCCTTTAAAACTCTAAAGAGTTCATATTTCTCTTCTGGTGTAATTGTGGGGGACTCTCCAGTAGTCCCTACTACAACTAAGGCTGTAGTTCCATCATCGACGATTTTTTGGGCAAGTTCCACAGCCTTATCAAAATCTACATTCAACTCCTTATCGAAGGGTGTAACCATGGCGGTAAGTAGCCTTCCCCATTCCTTCATAATAATGGCCTCCTTAACAGTTATGAATAGAAAACTAGTTTTATTTTACTATATGTTTCTTAACGTGTAAATGACATACATTTATTTCTCACTATTTACAGACATAAGGAATACCCTATATTAAACACAAAATATATAGTCTAATATAGATAATACCTTTTTTTGCAATAAATATCAACGTAAAATTTTCAATCAATTGCAGGATTAAATATATTTATTTGCAAAAAAATATTTGACATATATATGTATGAATGGTATCATAAATTGAAAATAAAATAAATAATACTAAAAAACATAGGATCAATATTAATGCAGTTTAGAGGTGCGTCTTTTATTAGTAAGTTACCGGAGAATGCGGTATTCGAAGAAGGAACCCAAAGGAAAAGATGCCGAAAGGTATAAATAACCGCTATTTATATCTTGGTCCTAGAGTGAATAACTCTAGGATTGTCATCAAATGATTATTTGATGGAGAGCTAACTGCTTTCGAGATCTTGTAGAATTATGGATTACAAGAATAACGAAAGCGGCTGGTGATACATCAGCCGCTATTTTATATGGTTATTTCTATGTAAAATAATTTTAGGGAGGCAAAACATGAAAAAATATAATCTTGCAATCGTAGGCGTTACCGGTATGGTGGGTCGAAAGTTTCTAGAGGTGTTAGAGGAGAGAAACCTACCCATAGATAAATACTATATGTTTGCATCAGCGCGCTCAGCTGGTTCAGTTATCTCTTTTATGGGAAAAGACTACATTGTAGAAGAGCTTACACCCAACTGCTTTGACGGTAAAGATATAGATATAGCTCTCTTCTCCGCCGGCGGAAGTGTAAGCCAGACCTATGCCCCCATAGCAGCTGAAAAGGGAATAGTAGTGATAGATAACAGCAGTGCGTGGAGAATGAATGCTGATGTACCTTTAGTGGTTCCCGAGGTTAATCCTGAGGAAATTCTTAACCACAAGGGTATAATTGCAAATCCTAATTGTTCTACCATTCAAGCTGTAGTAGCTCTTAAGCCCCTCTATGATAAATATGGCATAAGCAGAATTATATTCTCCACCTATCAAGCAGTATCCGGAGCCGGTATGGCCGGTCATAATGATTTGGAAAATGGTTTAAAGGGTGTAGAACCTAAAAAGTTTCCTCATCCTATCTTCAGCAATTGCATACCCCATATCGATTCCTTCTTGGATAATGGATACACTAAGGAGGAAATGAAGATGATAGAAGAAACCAAAAAGATATTAAAGGATGACAGCTTAAGAATCACTGCTACCACAGTAAGAGTCCCAGTTTATAATGGTCATAGTGAATCCATTAATCTGGAATTGAAGAAAGACTTTGACTTGAACGAATTGAAGAGTGTATTATCAACAGCCCCAGGTGTTGAAGTGGTGGATGACCCTGCTAACAATCAATATCCCATGCCTGTTATTGCCGATGGTAAGGATATTGTTTTAGTTGGCAGAATCCGAAGGGATGAAAGCGTGGAATACGGGGTTAATCTGTGGGTAGTAGCGGATAATATCAGGAAAGGTGCTGCCACCAACACCGTTCAGATAGCAGAAAAGCTAATCGAGTACTGGCAAAATCAAAGCTTATAATATGTTTGAGGACAGGAGTGTGCCTTGCTTATGACGAATATAATAATCCATGGATGTAACGGCAAGATGGGTCAAGTGGTAGCTGCTATGGCTGCCAAAGATACCGATATCAAAGTTGTAGCTGGGATCGACAGATCTACTGACACTTATGACAATCCCTTCCCAGGATATGGCTCGTTGAGGGAATGCCATGAAGATTGTGATGTCATTATCGATTTTTCATTGCCACAGGCATTACCTGCGCTGTTGGAAGGTGCTTTATCAAGAAAGTGCGCTTTGGTCATTGCTACTACCGGTTTTAGTCAGAAGGAACTAGAGATTATAGAAGCTCATAGTAAAGATATCCCTATTTTTCAAGCTGCCAATATGTCCATTGGGATTAACTTGATGTACCAGCTTATTCAAAAAACAGCTCAAGTACTCGGTGATTCTTTTGATATCGAAATCGTTGAAAAACATCATAACGAGAAAGTTGATGCTCCCAGCGGAACTGCATATGCTTTAGCTGATGCTATCAATGAGGTGTTCCTTAACTCTAAGAATTATATATATGGTAGGCATTCTAAGAATGATATGAGATCCACTTCAGATTTGGGTATTCATTCCATCCGTGGTGGTACCATAGTGGGACAGCATACTGTCTTGTTTGCAGGTAAGGATGAAACCATAGAGATAGAGCACACGGCTTATTCCAAGCAGATATTTGCAGTGGGAGCTCTCAGAGCTGCTAAATACATGGCTAATAGAGCACCAGGACTATATAATATGAAAAATGTTCTGGATGACAGAAGCCCGATTACCAACATCGTAACTCAATCAGATATTATTTTGGTTTCCATACGCAATGCACCTGCCAGGCTGAATACCATTGCAAACATTTTTAAAGAGTTTGCCAGGGAAAACAGTTATTTAGAATTGATCAGCCAAACATCCCCTGCAGACAGAATGAGTGACATTACTTTTGCCCTCTCTGCAGAAGATCTTCAAGATGCCGAAGCATTCTGTCGTGGTTTAGCAGCCAAGGATAAGGATCTTATCATAAAAATGGATACCAATATTGTTAAGATGACCATTGAGGGTTTGGGATTGGAACAGCAACCTCGAGTAACTGCTACTGTATTCGAATTGCTTAATAACAATAATATACCCATTAGATCATCCATTACTTCTAACCAAAAAATAAGTTGTTTTATAGATAAAATC
>JAWLDD010000147.1:0-6469 GCA_041686815.1 Candidatus Atribacteria bacterium
ATGTCGCCATGGACACCCTTGTGCTTGGCTAATGGTTGGCAACTGCCAGCCCCCATAACGGACTTTCACCGTCAAGTTACGCGCCATGCATGGCGCACACAAAAAGAAAGCCTCATATTTGAGGCTTTCAAAAGTTAGAATCCACTTATCCTTTTCTAAGTCTAGCTTCTTCGGCTAAATCTTCTGGAGTTATTTCCCTGTCTTTGTAGTAATATTTCATATCATGTTCATTGATAGTACGCAATACTTTGCAAGGATTTCCAACAGCAACAGAATTGGGCGGAATATCTTTAGTCACCACGCTACCGGCACCTATTACACTGTTTTTTCCAATAGTTACTCCCGGGCAAATTATAGCACCTGCTCCTATCCAGCAATTATCCTCAATTATAACCGGGTCAGCAAACATATATTCTCTATAATTAGGGTTTATGGGATGGCCAACTGTAGCAATTGTCACTGCTGGTCCAAACATAACCTTGTTTCCAATTATTATCTTAGTATCATCTACAAAATTGCAGTTAAAGTTTATATAGCAATAATCCCCAATTTCGATATTGGTTCCATAGCAAAAATAAAAAGGAGGCTCTATCCATGCATTTGTTTCTTTACCGAATATTTCATTCATCAATCTAGAACGCTCCTCCAGGTCATCCGGCCCTGTTGCGTTAAATGCAATCATTCTTCTTTTGGCACGAGCTCTGTCTTCAGCCAGCCCCTCACAGTAATCCGTAAATAATTTTCCTGAAGCAATTCTTTCCCTCATTGTCATAATACATTTCACCTTTCCTTTAGCTAATTGTATTCTAAGCAAAGTTTCTTGTTATATTGTTCATCCACTTGTATTGGCGATATCGGATCAAAGCCACAGGCAGCTTGATTATCTCATCCAAGCTGATTATTGCATATAAAAAAATGGGATGCAAGTGCCACACAAAAGCACACACATAACTTAGAGGCAATATAATACCCCACATTACCACTGTATCACACCAAAAACCAAATTTAGAATCTCCTCCAGCACAAAAAATGCCGCCAATAATGGTAGAATTCATGGATTTACCGATACAATAATAGGCACATATATAAAGCATCCCATTAAGATAGCCTCCAGCTGTATCATTTAAATCAACCATATAAAACACCAAGGGTTTTATCAGTAAAACTGTCAGGCCTGCCAGTGCACCAAAGACAAGTGCATATAAAACTATCCTATCACCGGCTTTTTTGGCCATTTCCTTATCACTGTTGCCAAGATACTTACCAACAAGTACGGATCCACCATTGGCGATACCTCCACACAATACAATAGCTAGGTTTTTGACTACTGTTGCTACAGAGTTAGCTGCAACCATGTCAGCGTTTACATGTCCAATAATTGTAGCAGTGGCAGTCAATGCACAACCCCAAACTATATAGTTGGCTTGAACAGGCATTGTGTACTTAAAATAATCTTTACGTAGATTTCGTTGGATGGCATCACGTACTTGCAAGCGAAATCTAACTTGACCACGTGTATATGAATGAATTATACAGCATCCGAACTCGATAATCCGTGCTATAACAGTAGAAACAGCCACGCCTATTATTGCCTTCTCAGGCATATCAGGAAAGAATACAAACACACATAGAGCATTTAATATTATGTTTACTATCAGGCATGAAGAGCTAATCCAGGCACTTAACCGCGCATTCTCCATACTCTTTATCACACTAAGGTACAACTGCGACGGCCCCATTACCAAGTAAGAGAAGGAGATGACTCGTAAATATATGGTACCGTACTCAACTAACTCTTTGTCATTGGTAAATATCCGCATCAATGCATTGGGGAATATCATAGAAAACCCAAAAAATACTAGGGATATATAAATGGATAACATTGAGGCAATACTAAGGACACGTTGTATCGTCTTGATATCCTTCTTTCCCCAATACTGAGCAGCAAGGATACCTGCTCCTGTTGATAGTCCCATATAGAATAACATAAGTACAAAAGCCACCTGCCCTGCTAAAGATATAGCAGACATAGCCGCTTGATTTACCATACCTAATATCACAACATCAGCCATGTTGACTAATGCTGTAATAAGATTCTGCATTGCTATTGGTATTGCCAATGTTAGCAGCGCACGATTAAGCCTGCGAAGGAAATCCTTATCCCTGGTAATTGCCATACGTACTTGGTTATACACCTCGCACCTGCTTTCTAGAAATGATATCAAAATTGTATACCATTTCCCTTGTCGTATCCACTAAAATTGGATATAATAGTATCAAAATCGTACATATTTTCTTAGAGGTGCTAACATGGATTCATCATTGGAAGTCTTCTCCGATTTATCAGAACGCTTAAAATACAATCTGCCCAATTTCCCACTGTATGTTCGCAAAGGGACACTGCGCCAATTCAACAAATATGCCGCTGCTTGTCATTGGCATCCGGACTTGGAATTTATATTGGTACTAGATGGTTCTATGGAGTATTTCGTAAATGGGCAAATTGTGAATATTGATACAGGTAATGGTATCTTCGTTAACAGTAAGCGCCTACATTATGGCTTTTCCGCTGATAAGACTGATTGTATTTACATTGTAGCAGCTGTCCATCCTATACTTCTTGGAGGAAGCACACACCTAGGTAAAGCATATATGGCAGAAAAATTCGGATCAAACGCTGATGATTATATATTGTTGAAAACCCAAAATCTCTGGCAGCAAGAGGTACTGCTATTAATAAATCAATTGTATCACGAGATCCATAGTCATACCCCCAATCCACTTCGTCTGCTGTCCCAGGCTACCGCCTTATGCGCCCATATAGGAGATCATATACAACAAAGCTCCGAATCTGTTGACAGTGATAAATCATGGGTTGCTATTTGGCAGATGACTGGATTCATTCATCAAAACTATGATCAAAAGATAACCTTAGATGATATAGCAGCTGCAGGTGCTGTTAGTCGGAGCAGATGCTGTCAACTGTTCCGTGAATATATAGGCCAAACACCAAACACCTATCTGACACAATATCGCATCCAAAAAAGCTGTGAAATGCTATGGGAAACCGATAGATCTATCAGCGAAATAGCCACTACATGTGGCTTTCAAAGCCCCAGCTATTTTTCATATGTTTTTCGAAAGGAAATAGGTGTCACGCCACAGGATTATCGTCATCAAGCCATTTTCTCCAATCAATGACAATACATATAGTTATTGATTAAGCTACTCTAAGTCAAGCATAATTTAGAGATATTTCTCGTGAAAAAAGTCAAGCAAACAAGTTGTAATTGTTTGCTTGACTTAAAGTGACCATCATACCCATCAAAATCCCTTATAGCGACCGAAATTCTCTCTCCATTCTTCTCTACTTCCAAACATCTCACGACTCTGTCTAGCCAGCTTGATTAGACGGGGGATTGCATATTCTTTTTTGGGCAATTTGAAATAGAAAAACGGCTCAATCATTTTATAAATGGCAGGATTAAGGGTTACCGTCAAGATCATCTTATTCCCTCCCAAGCTCTACCACTGGAACCACATAACCTAATCTTCTTGCGAGCTACCTCCTTCACCGCCAGTTTAGCTTTACCCATATATGCTCTAGGATCATTTTCTTCGGGATCTAGTGTAAATACTTCCTGAATGGCTTGAGCCATAGGTATTTTCAGTTCTGTAGCAATATTCACCTTGCATATACCTCGGCTTATAGCCTCTTTTATGGCATTATCACTAATTCCGGATCCACCATGAAGCACTAGAGGTATATCTACCTTTTCTCTAATAGCTGATAGTCTTTCGAAATCCAATTTAGGCTCGCCTTTGTAAAGTCCATGAGCGGTACCAATGGCTACAGCTAGGGTATCGACACCGGTAGCATGAGCAAAATCCTGTGCCTCTTTGGGTACAGTAAGTGCGGCATCTCTTTCATCAATGGTCATATCATCCTCGATTCCACCGATTCTACCGATCTCACCTTCCACTGTTACATCTACGATGCTAGCAATATCAACTACTTTTTTAACTGCAGCTACATTTTCTTCGTAAGGAAGCTTGGAGCTATCAATCATAACCGATGTATATCCTGCACGGATACATTGTATGATCAAATCAAAGGATTCACAGTGGTCGAGGTGTAGAGCGATAGGGATATCATAGATTTTAGCAGCTGTCTTGACGCAAGCTACTATGTATGGAATTCCCGCATGTTTTAAGGTACCAGGAGTGGTTTGTATGATAAGAGGAGATTGCTCCTCCCAAGCTGCTTCCACTACAGCTTGAATGGTCTCTAGGTTATGTATGTTAAAGGCTGCAATAGCATATCCTTTCCTCTGAGCATTTTCAATCATCTTTCTTGTATTAACAAGTGCCATAATACTTCCTCCCCCTAAAAATTTCAATTTTACAGTATTTCTTATATGTAATCCGTTGTGCTAGCTCAACAGTATCATTACTTTCTTAAAGGTTATTCTACGACAACACCTTTTTTTATTATCACATTGGCATATAGGGCAGTTTCCCCCGTAGCAACGATAGCATAGGCTTTTTGGGCACGTTCATAAAATGCAAAACGCTCTATATGTTCAAAGTCTGCTGCCTTACCACCGTGTTTTTCAACAATGCTACGATACTGGTCCCATATTACTGGCTTTACTGGATCACCAGACACCACTTCCATTAAAGCAACAGGATGCTCGACATAAGTATCTAAAGGAAATAATTGTAGTATAGCATCTAAAATTTCAGGAACACCATGGCCATCACATCGCACTAATCTTTGAGCCATACTGGCAGCAGGAAAATTCCCATCTGCAATAACTATCTCATCTCCATGTCCCATCTCCATAAGAATCTTTAGAAGGTCAGGCGACAATATAGACGGAATACCTTTTAACATACCTCTTTCCCCTTTCTAACTTTATGGTTAATCAAGACTATAATTAGATCTTAGAACTATATTTAACCTGTTGAGCTAGTACAACAGTAAAGTTGCTCAAAGGCATCTCTAAGTCTGTCATACAAATCCAAATATAATCTATAGTAGTCTTTATAAATTCTATAATTCTTGTCATCTGGTTGGTGAATACGTTGGATATGTACTGTTTTGGTAACTGCTTGTTCAAAACTAGAATATACACCAGACCCTATCCCAGCAAGTATTGCTGCACCCAATGATGTAGCATGATCTGAGAATGGAACATGAATTGTCTTTCCTGTAATGTCAGCTTTTATCTGAGTCCAAACGTGACTGTTAGCAGCCCCACCTACACTATTAAGGATATCTACATTAGCACCTACCTGCTCTGCAGTCTCTAGATTGTGCAATAGCGAGAATCCCACTCCTTCCATTATGGAGCGAATCATATGGGCTCGCGTTTTGTCATAGGATAATCCGAAGAAAACTCCCCTGGCCTTGCTATCCCAAATTGGGGATCTTTCTCCTGCCATATAGGGTAGAAATATAAGTCCGTCACTTCCCGGGCTTATTCCACAGGCTTCTTCGCTCATTACCTCAAAGGGGCTTATACCTCTTTCTCTTCCCTGCAGCTGTTCAAAAGCTCCCAGTTGTTCGTTAAACCACCTTAAGGTACCACCACCTCCTACAGTGCCACCTTGAAGCAGCCACTGATTTGGGACAACATGATAGCCTAGAATAAGCTTAGGGTGGATAAGAGGGTTATCAACTTGGATACTCATTCCCCCAGCCTGACCACCTTGCTCTTGGGTTTGTCCGGGATGAATTACTCCTGCTCCCAGTGTACAGCATGCAGCATCTAGACCACCTGCTACCACTGGAATTCCTGAAACCAGACCAGTTTCCTGGGCAGCTTTAGATGTAACTGATCCTACCACCTCATGACTGTGATAAAGAGGAGCTAATAGATCTAAGGATATACTAAGCTCATCAGCTATATCCTCTTCCCAGCACCCAGTAGAGATATTAAAAAAATGGAATCCATAGCCTTGGGAATAATCTTGAGAGTATTGGCCTGTAAACTTATATACTATATAGCTATTACTTTGGAGGAATTTATACGCCTTTTTGTATATCTCTGGCTCATTCTCCTTAACCCAAAGTATTTTAGGCGTGATATAAGCAGCATCCACTGGATTACCATTAACTCTAATAAGTCGGTTTTCACCTGATCTTTCTTTCATCCAATCAGCTTGTTTTTGAGCCCTACGATCTAGCCAAAGCATGGCAGGACGCAGAGGCGTACCATCTCTATCTACCGGGATACAAGCCCAACTGGTACCATCCACTCCAATAGCTGCTATCTCCCTAGGATTTATACCCTTTTCCTCAAGTAACGCTTTTATCCCCTGACTCGCAACCTGCCACCACTCCTCAGGGTCCTGTTCTACATATCCAGGATAGGGATAATAGGTTCGGTATCCCCCGGTCCAACTACCAATGATTTCGCCATCAAAATCAAAAACTGACACCTTACATCCCGATGTTCCTAGA